>NZ_QRWO01000001.1:0-104836 GCF_003459655.1 Collinsella sp. AF19-1LB | reverse complement strand
TCGAGGCGGCGCTCGTCGCGCGAGCGGGGTCGGTATGGGCGGTCGAGCGCAACGCGGCCGGCGTGCGGCTCATCCGAGAGAACGCGGATGCATTCGGGTGCGGCAACGTGCATGCGGTCCCCGGTGTCGCCCCCGAAGCGCTCGCGAAACTGCCCGTCCCCGACGCCGTGTTCGTCGGCGGGAGCGCGGGCGAGCTTCCCTCCATCGTGGAGGCGGCGCTCGAGAAGAACTCGCAGGTTCGCCTGTGCGTGCCATGCGTCACCGTTGAGACGCTCACCGAGGCGTGCGCGCTCCTCTCGGGTTCGCGCTTTAAGGAGTTCGAGGCGTGCCAGGTTTCGGCCGCCCGCGCCGAGGCTGTAGGCTCGCACCATCTTATGAAGGCGCAAAACCCCGTGTTCCTCGTCAGCGCGCGTGGTGCGGGCGCGGATGCCGAGGAGCTTGCCGATGTCGGGGCGCTTGTTGAGTCACCTGTCGGGGAGGACCCCTCTGCCGAGGGGAAACCATCCGTTGAGGTGGTCTCGCTTGCTAACTGCAACGCCGCAGGTGGGGAAGGCGGCGCCCAGTGAGCACGTCCATCCCGCGCTTCATGGTCGCTGCGCCCTCGAGCGGGAGCGGCAAGACGGTCGTCACGTGCGCGCTCCTGCGCGCGCTCGCGCGTCGCGGCCTTGCATGCGCGGCCTTCAAATGCGGACCCGACTACATTGACCCGCTCTTTCATCGCCGCGTCGTGGGTGCGCGCTCGGGCAATTTAGACGGCTTCTTCACCGACGCCCCGACGCTGCGCGCCCTGCTCGCACGCGGCGCCGCGGGCGCGGATGTCGCGGTGCTCGAGGGGGTTATGGGCTTCTACGACGGCATGGCGCCCGGCGTGGCCGACGCAAGCAGCTACCAGGTTGCGCGCGACACGGAAACGCCGGTCGTTTTAGTGGTGAACGGGCGCGGGGCGTCTTTATCGCTCGCCGCCGTAATCCGCGGCATTGCCGAGTTCCTGCCTTGTGCGAACGTGCGCGGCGTCGTGCTGAACAAGACGAGCGCCGCTGCCTGCGCCTACGCGGCGCCTGCGATCGAGAAGCACACGGGCGTCGCGGTTTTGGGGAATATCCCCGCCGACGAGGCGTTCTCGCTCGAAAGCCGGCATCTGGGGCTTGTGACCGCCGACGAGGTCGAGCAGCTCTCCGCGCGCATCGACAAGATGGCCGAGCTGGTGGAAAAGAGCGTCGACGTCGACCGCTTGCTCGAAATAGCGGTGACGGCACCCGATATCCGCGAGGAACCTTACCGGTTGGAGCCGATCGCGGGAGCGCGGCCCATCGTCGCCGTCGCGCGTGACGAGGCGTTCTCGTTCTACTACGAGGAGAACCTGCGCGCGCTCGAGGACCTGGGTTGCGAGCTGGCCTTTTTCAGCCCCCTGTGTGATAGCGAGTTGCCCCGGGGGACAAGCGCCCTCTATCTGGGGGGCGGCTACCCGGAGCTCCATGCACGGCAGCTCTCCGAGAACGCGCCGATGCGCGAGGCGGTGCGGCGCGCGGTGGAATCCGGCATGCCGACGGTCGCCGAATGCGGTGGGTTTCTGTACCTGCAGCGCGAAATCGCCGATAGCGAGGGGCGGCGCTGGCCTGTTGCGGGCGCCCTTGAGGGCGCAAGCGAGAATGGGGGAAGGCTGTCCCATTTCGGGTACGTGGAGCTCACTTCCCAACGCGACGGGCTCTACGGGCCGCGCGGCACACGCATCCGCGCGCACGAGTTCCACTACTGGCAGTCCACCTGCCCGGGCGGCGACTTCTGGGCGCAGAAGCCCCGGCGCGACAAGGGCTGGCCGTGCATGTCGACCACCCCGTCCCTGGTTGCGGGCTTCCCGCATGTGTACTATCCTGCGAACCCCGACGTTGCGCGCGCGTTCGCGTCTGCCGCAGCGTCGTTTGCAGAGAGGAGACGGCATGGCTGAAGCAACCGAAACCGCGCTTGCCTGCATCCGCGAGGAAGTCGAGCGCGCGTTCTCGTCGGCGCCGGGCGCCGTGCTCGAAGCCACGCTCTCCCGGATCGAGCCCGCAGACGAGTGCGCCCGCGCCGCCGCGTACGCCGCGTGGGACTCCATCGCGCACCCCTTGGGGGGATTGGGCGACTTTGAAGACGCCGTCGCGTGTATCGCCGCAGCTCAGGGGAGCGCCGAGGTGGCCGAGTTTCCCCGTGCGCTCGCGGTATTCTTCTCCGACAACGGGATCGTTGCCGAAGGCGTGTCGCAAAGCGGGCAAGACGTGACGCGAGCCGTCGCGCGCAACATGTGCGAGGGGGCCACGAGCGCCTGCCGCATGGCGGCGTTCGCGGGTGCCGAGGTCGTGCCCGTCGACGTGGGTATGGCCCGGGGCATAGAAGACGCGCGCATGGTGCGCGCGAACGTGCGGCGGGGGAGTGGCAACATCGCGCACGGCCCCGCTATGTCTCGAGATGGGGCCGTGCGCGCGATCGAGGTCGGAATCGCCGTCGCGTGCGGGCTTGCCCGCGCCGGCGTGCGCCTTCTCGCCGCGGGCGAGATGGGCATCGGCAACACGACCACCTCGGCGGCGGTGGCCGCAGTGCTCATCCGGGCGGACGCGCGGAGCCTCGTCGGGCGCGGCGCGGGGCTCTCGGACGCCTCGCTCGCGCGCAAGCGCGACGTGGTCGAGCGCGCTATCGACGCGAACTCGCCCGATCCCGCCGACCCGATCGACGTGCTCTCGAAGGTGGGCGGCTTCGACATCGCGGCGATGTGCGGCTTCTACCTGGGGGCCGCGGCCTCGAAGGCGCCGGCGCTCCTCGACGGGGTCATATCCTGCACGGCGGCTCTGTGCGCGGCGCGCCTGTGCCCCAACGCCTTGGGCTACCTCGTGGGCACCCACGCATCAAGCGAACCCGCAAGCCAGGAGCTCCTTCTCGAGCTCGGCATAAAGGCACCCCTCGACGCAGGCATGCACTTGGGCGAGGGCGCGGGCGCCATGGCGTATCTGCCCCTTCTGGATTCGGCGCTGCGCGTATACCGGGATGGGAAGACGTTCACGGCGACTGGCATGGCTGCTTACGAGCATTTCGAGGCCGTGAAATGACGGTGACGCTCGTTATCGGCGCCGCCGCGAGCGGCAAGAGCGCCTACGCCGAGTCTCTGTGCCTCGGGCACGACGGCCCCCGCGTGTACCTGGCAACGATGGAGCCCTTCGGGGAAGAGGGCACCCGCCGCATCGCGCGCCATCGGGCGCTGCGCGAGGGCAAGGGGTTTTCCACCCTCGAGCGCACGCGTGACGTGGGCACCGCAGTGCCCGAGCTTCCGCGCGGCTGCACGCTTCTTTTGGAAGACGTGGGCAACCTGGTTGCGAACGAGCTTTTCGCGGAAGGCGGCTTGTCCCCGCGTGACCCTGACGCTGTGGCGCGCGAGGTGCTCGGAGGCATCGAACGGCTCGCTCAGGCCGCTGCGTATACGGTGGTGGTCACCGTCGACGTGTTCGCCGATGAGATGCGCTACGATGAGGGGACCGAGGCATGGAGGCGCGCGCTCGCGCGCGTGAACGCGGGCGTGGCGGCGCTGGCCGACCGCGCAGTCGAGGTGGTATGCGGGATTCCCGTGTGGATGAAAGGTGAAGGACCTACAAGGTGAAGATAGCAGAGGCAATCGGCGCGGCGTTCGGAACGTTCTCGCGCATCCCCGTCCCGAAATCGGCCTGGACCGATTTCGGGTCAACCCATGCGCTTGCCGCGTTTCCCCTGGTGGGCCTTGCGGAAGGGTTCCTCATGACGGCGTGGGGACACGTTGCGAACCTGCTCGGCGTGCCCGCGACCATCGTCGCGGCCGTGCTCGTGGCGCTGCCTGTGGCGGTGACGGGAGGCATCCACCTAGACGGGCTCTGCGACACCTCCGATGCGCTTGCAAGTTGGGCCCCGCGCGAGCGAAAGCTCGAGATCATGCACGACCCGCGGGCGGGCGCCTTCGGGGTCATCGGTGTTGTTGTGTACCTTATTCTGCAGTTTTCCCTGTTCACCGCGCTGCCGCTTACGGCGGGGGCGTTCCTCGCGCTTCTGTGCTCGCTCGTGTTCTCCCGCTCGCTTTCGGGGCTCGCCGTTGAATGCTGGCCTGCCGCGCGTGCGGACGGCATGGCCGCGGGGCTCTCGCCTGCTAAGAAGCGCGCGGCGATCGTCGTGCCGCTTTGCGCTTTCGCTGCGGCTTCGGCTGCAGGGATGGTCGCGTGCGCTCAGGCCGTCGGCGCCCTTATGGCGGTGGCGGGGCTTTTGGCGCTCGCGTGGTACCGCCATGTTGCCCTGTCCCGCTTCGGCGGGGTGACGGGGGATTTGGCCGGATGGTTTCTGCAATGGGCCGAGCTCGCGATGCTTGCCATGCTGGTGGCGGGGGGCATGCTCCTATGATGCTCGTGGTAGGTGGCGCGCATTCGGGGAAGAGGACCTTCGTGCGCGAAAAGCTCGGGTTCGCGGCGGACGATTTCGTCGACGCGGCGCAGTTTGCGGAGGGCGGCGTGCCCGCGGCTTTTGCCGGCCGTGTCGCTTACTGTGCTGAGGAACTCGTACGCGCGCTCGACGCTGACCGGGCGCTCGAGCGGCTGATCGGCTTCGACGTAGTGATTCTGTCCTTGGTCGGCTCGGGGGTCGTCCCTATGCGTGCGGAAGACGCCCAATGGCGCGAGCGCGCGGGGCGCCTGGGATGCGCGCTCGCTGCGCGCGCCGACGTCGTCGTGCGCATGACGTGCGGGATTCCCCAGGTCATCAAGGGAAATCTTGATGATGCGCCTCGAGGGACGCAGGGCGCGGGCGCGCCTTTGGAAGTCGTCTTCGTGCGCCATGGTGCCACGGCGGGCACGGAAGACCATCGCTACAGCGGGGCGGGCACCGACGAGCCCCTGTCGAGCGCGGGCGAGCGCGCTTTGCGCGACCTCGCGTGCGATCGTGACGTGTTCCGTGTTATCACGAGCGGCATGGCCCGCACCGACCAGACGGCGCGCATCCTCTTCCCGAACGCGGAGCTTATGGCGTGCCCCGGTCTGCGCGAGATGGATTTCGGCGACTTCGAGGGACGAAGCGCCGCCGAGCTTAAAGAGGATGCGCGCTACCGCGCCTGGGTAGACTCCTGGTGCGAGACGCGCTGCCCGCATGGCGAGGGCAAGAGCGATTTCACCCGCCGCGTCGTCGCGGCGTTTCGGGAGGCGTGCAAATCGGAGCGTGCCCAGGGGAGTGGGCGCGCCGTCTTCGTCGTTCACGCGGGTACCGTGAAAGCGCTGCTCTCCGAGTTAGCTGTCCCGAAAATTGGATACTTCGACGTGCATACCGAGCCGGGCGGCGCATGGGCCGCCACCTGGGATGGGCGCTGCCTTCGCGACGTTCGTCCCGCTTCGGGGGGCGATGCCCGGTGATGACGATTCTTGCCGTCGCCGCCGGGTTCGCGGCCGACCTTGCCTTCGGCGACCCGCGCTGGCTTCCCCATCCCGTCGTCGCCATGGGGCGCGCGATCACGTGGGCCGAAGGCCGCCTGCGGGGCGCATTCCCGCAAACGTCCGCGGGCACGCGCGCCGCAGGTCTTGTGCTCGCCGTGGCGCTTCCGCTTGCGTGTGGGCTTTTGACCTGGGGCATCCTGTATCTTTGCGGCATGGTTCACTCCGGCTTGCGCTTCGTTGCCGAGGCATGGGCGAGCTATCAGATTCTCGCGACATGCGAGCTGCGCCGCCAGAGCCTGGCCGTGGCCCGCGCGTTCTCGAAGGGCGGCCTTGTCGCGGCGCGCGAAGCCGTCGGGCTCATCGTGGGACGCGACACGTCTGTTCTCGACGAGCACGGCGTCGCACGTGCCGCCGTGGAAACGGTGGCGGAGAACGCGAGCGACGGCGTCATCGCGCCGCTTTTCTACCTTATGATCGGGGGTGCGCCCTTGGGCATGGCGTACAAGGCGGTGAATACGCTCGACAGCATGGTGGGCTACAAAAACGAGCGCTACATCGACTTCGGCTGCGCCTCGGCGCGCCTCGACGATGCGGCGAACTGGATTCCCGCGCGCTTATCGGCCCTGCTCATGATCGCCGTGTGCCCGATCGTCGGGCTCGACGCGCGCGGGGCGGCGCGCATCTGGCGCCGCGACAGGCGTCGCCATGCGAGCCCGAACGCGGCGCAGACCGAGTCGGCGTGCGCGGGCGCGCTCGGGCTGCGCCTGGCAGGACCCGCGGTGTATTTCGGCAAGCTCGTTGAGAAACCGACGATAGGCGACGCGTCCCGCGAAATCGAGTGGGGCGACATCGCCCGGGCGACAAGGCTCATGCTCGCCGCGTCCGTATGCGCGCTTGTCGTCTTCGGTGCTGCGCGCGCGGCGGTCGTGCTCGCCGTGGGGGCGATGGCATGAGGGAAGACCACGTCGCGCCCCGGGCTGCCGGGGGAATCCTGCGTGCCCGTGCGCATGGGGGTAGCACGCAATCGCTCGGCATCGCTTGCAAAGGGGGCGCCTCCGACCTCATTGACTTCTCGGTGAACGTGAATCCGGCAGGCCCCTCGCCGCGCGCCGTCGCCGCAGCTTGCAAGGCGCTTTCTCGAATCGACGCCTACCCCGATAGGGAAAGCCTCGCCCTCGTTCGCGCCCTAGCGCGCGCCCAGGGCATTCCCGAAGATACTATCGTCTGCGGCGCGGGCGCGTCCGACATCATCTGGCGGCTCGCCGCGGCGGTGCGCCCGAAACGCATCGTCGTGTGCGCGCCGACGTTCTCTGAATATGCGGAGGCGGCATCGTACTACGGCGCATGCGTGCAGGAGTTCCCGCTCTCCGAAGCGGACGACTTCGACGTGCCCGCCTCCTTCGCCCGCGCGATCGAGGGGCCGGGAGACGTGGCGTACCTCTGCAATCCGAACAACCCGACGGGGCGTCTCGTCGACCCCAGCGTGATCGATGCCGCGGCTTGCCGCTGCGAGCAGGTGGGCGCGCTGCTCGTCGTGGACGAGTGCTTCCTCGGATTTGCGCTCGACGCCCGCGAAAGGAGCGTGGCCGCACGCGCCGCGTGTTCGCGCCATGTGGCCGTGCTCTCCGCGTTCACCAAGCTCTACGGAATGGCGGGCTTGCGGCTGGGATATCTGATCAGCGGAAACGCCCAACTCATCGAGGGGATTCGCCGGGCGGGGCAGGCGTGGCCCGTCTCCTCGGTCGCCGAGGCCGCGGGCATCGCCGCCCTGGAAGACGTTGAATACGTCTCGCGCACGCGCGATGTATTGGCGGGTGAGCGAGCGTGGCTTTCCCACGAGCTCTCCTCGCTCGGGCTTTCCGTCGTGCCATCGGATGCGAACTTCCTTTTAGTCCGCACGCCGGCGAAAGACATCCCCGAGCGCCTGTATAAACAGGGGGTTTTGGTCCGCACGTGCGACTCGTTTTCGGTACTGTCCCGTTTCTGGTGCCGCGTCGCGGTGCGCACGCGCAAGGAGAATGCCCGGCTTGCGATGGCGTTCAGCCGCGCACTTCGGGCGGAAGGTGCATCGGACGAAGGCCAACCCGACGAACGGGGCGGTGCTTCTTGCAGCGGCGCTATGGCGGGCGCGGATGGCCGAGGCTCGGCGAAGGAGGTCGATACCCGTGGGTAGGGCGAAGCCCATCATGATCCAGGGCACCATGTCGAACGCGGGGAAGAGCCTGCTTGCGGCGGGGCTGTGCCGTGTGCTTTCGCAGGACGGCCTGCGCGTGACTCCCTTCAAGAGCCAGAACATGGCGCTCAACAGCGGTGTCACGGCCGACGGGCTCGAGATGGGGCGCGCCCAGATCATGCAGGCCGAGGCGTGCGGCATCGCGCCCGACGTGCGCATGAACCCCATCCTGCTCAAGCCCGAAAGCGGCCACCGAAGCCAGCTCATCGTGGCCGGCAAGGCGCAGGGAGCCTTCGCTGCGAGGGACTACTTCGCGCGAAAGAAGGCGCTCATGCCGCAGATTTTGGAGGCGTTCGATTCGCTCGCGGAGGAAAACGACGTCATCGTCATCGAGGGCGCCGGCAGCCCCGCCGAAATCAACCTTTCCGAAAACGACATCGTCAACATGGGGCTCGCGCGCGCCGTGTCCTCCCCCGTGCTGCTCGCGGGCGACATCGACCCAGGCGGGGTGTTTGCCCAGCTCTACGGCACGGTCGCGCTCCTTGCGCCCGAGGACCGCGCGCTTTTGCGGGGGCTTGTGGTGAACAAGTTCCGCGGCGATGTGGAAATCCTGCGCCCGGGTTTGGCCCCGCTCGAGAAGATGTGCGGGGTTCCCGTCGTGGGGGTCGTGCCGTATCTTACGCTCGACCTGGACGACGAGGACTCGCTCGCGCCGCGCCTATCTGCCCGCGAGGCGCGCGGCGTCATCGACGTCGCCGTCGTGCGCCTTCCGCATTTGTCGAACTTCACCGACTTCGACCCGCTTTCGCGCGTGCCCGGCGTGGGCGTGCGCTACGTTTCCTCGACGACCGATCTGGGCCGACCCGACCTGGTGGTGCTTCCCGGCTCGAAAACTACGCTCGACGACGCGCGCTGGCTTGCGGCTAGCGGCATCGGAGCCTGTGTACGCGCGCTTTCGGGCGCGGGCACGCCGGTGCTCGGCATATGCGGAGGCTACCAGCTTTTGGGAGACGAGCTTTCCGACCCGCACGGCAGGGAAGGCGCTGGCACCGCGCGCGGGCTCGGGCTCATCCCTGCAAGTACGGTGTTCAAGGAGGAAAAGCGCCTCGCCCAGTCGGAGCTGCGCATCACGGGCGCCCAAGGCGCGTTCTCGGCGTGGAACGGCATGACGGCGCGCGGGTACGAGATTCACGACGGCGAAACGACCGTCTCCTGCGCCCCTGCGGGCACAATTGGCGGCAAACCAGAAGGCGCGGCCTGCGGAAACGTGTTCGGAACCTATCTCCACGGCCTGTTCGACGAACCGGGGGTGGCGCTCGCCCTCGCGCGCTCACTCGCGCGCATGCGCGGCCTGCCCGAGAACGTCGTGGGTGCTGCGGGCGCGGCGTCCGCGGCCGATCACCGTGCGCGCGAGTTCGACCGCCTGGCCGACGTCGTGCGCGGGGCGCTCGACATGGAGTATGTCTACCGCATTATCGAGGAGGGCGTATGATCCACGTGTATCATGGCGACGGCAAAGGCAAGACCACGGCGGCGATGGGCCTCGCCCTTCGCATGATCGCCGCAGGCCGCCGCGTCGTCGTCGTGCAGTTCCTGAAAGACGGCGAAAGCGGGGAGGTGCGCCTGCTCGCTGAGCATTTCGGCGTGCCCGTGTTCGCGGGGAAGGCGTCGGACAAGTTTACCTGGTCGATGACGTCGGAAGAACTTGCCGCGACGTGCGAGCTGCACGATGGGAACCTCGCTTCCGCGCTCGCCGAGCTCGAGGGCGCGCAAGAGGGACTGCTCGTGCTCGACGAGGCGCTCGACGCGCTTTCGAAGGGGCTTGTCGACGAGGCGCTCGTGGACCGCGCGCTCGATATGTCCGCGCGCGGCGTCGAAGTAGCGCTCACCGGGCGCGCGCCTTCCCGCAAGATCGTGGAGAAGGCCGACTACATAACCGAGATGCGGTGCGAGAAACATCCCTACGAGCAGGGGATATGTGCAAGGGAAGGAGTGGAGTACTAGTTGGATTCCAAGGAGATGGCGCCCGGCGACATCGAGCGGCGCAGCTTCGAGATTATCACCGAAGAGCTCAGCGGCCGCACGTTCCTGCCGCTCGAAGAGCCCGTCGTGAAGCGCGTCATCCACACCACTGCCGACTTCTCGTACGCCGATTCCCTCGTGTTCACCCATGACGCCGCGCACTGTGCGCTCGACGCACTGCGCGCAGGGGCCACGGTGCTCACCGACACGAACATGGCGCTCGCAGGCATTAGCAAGCCCGCGCTCGCGAAGCTCGGCTGCAAGGCCGTGTGCTACATGGCCGACCCTGATGTCGCCGCGGCTGCGCGCGCCGCGGGCACGACTCGCGCCGTTGCGAGCATGGACAAAGCTTGCGGCATCGAGGGTCCGCTCATCGTGGCCGTCGGCAACGCTCCCACAGCACTTCTGCGCCTCGCCGAGCTCATGGACGCGGGGAAGATCGCGCCCGCGCTCGTCGTTGGGGTGCCGGTCGGGTTTGTGAACGTGGTCGAGGCGAAAGAGGAGCTACTCGCGCGACGCGTGCCGGCCATCGTCGCGAGGGGTCGCAAGGGCGGCTCGACCGTGGCGGCCGCCATTATGAACGCGCTACTCTACCAGATCACGCGCACAGGCGGCCCGAAGTGACGGCGCTGCGCATCTTCGCCGGGACCACCGAGGGCCGCCTTCTGTGCGAATGGGCGAGCGGGGTGGGCATCCCCGCTCGTGCCTACGCGGCAACTGAGTACGGAGGCGAGCTTTTGGGCGAGCTTCCGGGCATCGAGGTGCATGCGGGCAGGCTCGACGAGGCCGACATGGAGCGCGAGCTTTCCGGCGCGCGCATCGTCGTCGACGCCACGCACCCCTTCGCTACGCTCGCAAGCGGCAACATCCGGGCCGCTTCGCTCGCCGCGGGTGCACGATGCCTGCGCCTTGCGCGCCCGGTCGAGGCGCTGCCCAAAGGCATCGTGTCGGTCGCGTCGATCGCCTGCGCGGCGCGCTTTCTCTCCGAGAACCCGGGTCGCGCGCTTCTCACGACGGGGAGCAAGGAGCTTGCTCCCTACACGCGCGTCGCCGATTTCGCGGAGCGCTTCTTCGTGCGTGTGCTCCCGCTGCCCGGTGCTATAACGAAGTGCATCGACGCGGGGTTTTCGCCGTCGCACGTCATCGGCATGCAGGGGCCCTTCACCCGCGAGCTCAACGAGGCGATGCTTCGGCAGGTGGGCGCCCAGTGGCTTGTGACCAAGGACTCGGGAACCGTAGGCGGCACGGCCGAGAAGCTCGCCTCCGCGCGCGACGTGGGAGCGCGCTGCATCGTGGTCACCCGTCCCGCCGAGGGAGGCGGGGCCCTTTCGCTTCGGGAAGTGGAAGACGCGCTCTTACGGGAGTTCGCGCGCTAGGCGCTTGCCGCGCCTGCGCGCCCTCCCGCCCGCGAGGAGGAGCGTCCCGAGCAAGCTCGACCCGTACAAGCCCGTCATCCATCAATAGCTCGAGGACGACGCCCAGAACTGGCGCTAACAGCCCTTCAATAAGTTGCGGTGAAATAGTGTCTGTTTTTGCTGCTAGATAGTATATTCAGTCCCTAATTCACCGCAACTTGTTGGTGGTGGCTTACTGGTAGCTGGTGGTGGCTTACTGGTAGCGTAGGCACTCCACCGGGTTGAGCTTTGCCGCGCGGCGAGCGGGGTAGAAGCCAAAGATTACGCCGATGCCGACGGAGACGCCGAAGGCCAGCAGCACCGTGGCGATTGAAAAGCTCGGTGTGATCTGCCCACTGGCACCGAGCTCGTTGAGAACCCCTGATCCTGCGGCAAACATCGCGAGGCCCCAGGCCAGCAGATAGCCAATCAGGACACCCAGCAGGCCACCGGTGACGCACAGCGCCGAGGACTCGGCCAAAAACTGCGCGGTGATATCGCGGCGACTGGCGCCCAAGGCACGGCGAATACCGATCTCGCGGATGCGCTCAGTCACGTTGGTAAGCATCATATTCATAATGCCGATTCCGCCGACAAGCAGTGAGATACTGGCGACAGCGCCCATGATGAGCGAGAAGGCGCCCATAAACGAGTTGAGTGCATCGATGGCGCTTTTCATGGAGGTCGCCGATACGCTGTCGTACTCATCATCCTCCGAGATGCCCTTCATCGCGCGCACCTTAGACTCGATGGTCTTGCAGAGCTCGTCCATGTCTGTGCCCTCGGCGGCAAGTGCCGTCACGCTGGGGAATGAAGGATTCTCGTCGCCAAACAGGCCGGAGATGGTTTCGCGTGGCATATACAGCGTGAGCGAGCCCATGGAGTCGCTGCCGCCATCAATCACGCCTACAATCTGCACCTCGCCGTTGGACACCTTGATGGTTTTCCCCAGTGCGTCCTGTTCGTTGCCGTAAAGCTGATCGGCGCCGCCGCGGCTGATGAGCGCCACGCGCGAGCCTGATTGAGACTCTGCCTGTGAATAGACACGTCCTGCAACGAGCTTGCTGGCACCCACGGCGTCGAGCATGTCGCTGTCGACACCCTGTGCCATGACGGTATAGCTTTTATCGCCAGACTTGTACTCGGTATACGCGCTGTCGACAATGCCGATCTGCTCTATCTGCGGCACCAGTTTTTGTAGCTTCTCGATATCCGACTCCGTGAGTTCTTGGGACGAATAGATCTGCACCATGCGGGCTGCATTGAGCCCCAAGCTGTTGACCAGGCTGTTTTGTATGCCGCCGATGAGCGAAGTCATGGCGATGACCGATGCGATGCCGATGACAATGCCCAGGATGGTGAGCAGGCTGCGCCCCTTGTTGGCCTCGAGCGAGTGAAGTGCTTCCTGGATGAGATCGCGGGCGCTCATGCCACCACTCCTTTCGGCGGGTTGGCGGAGGCGGAAATCATGGGCAGGCTATCTACGGCGCTGCGCAGGGTCCGCGGTGTATGTGGAATATACGCGCCGTCGTGTATACGACCGTCGCGGATGGTCATGGCACGGTCGGCCTCGGCGGCAATGCCGGGGTCGTGTGTGATAAGCACGATGGTTTTGCCACGCTCCTGGAGCTTATGGAAGGTCTCCATCACAAGCGCTCCGGTTGCGGAGTCCAGGTTTCCCGTCGGCTCGTCAGCCAAAATGATGGGCGGATCGTTGACGAGGGCGCGTGCGATGGCGACACGCTGCATCTGGCCGCCCGAGAGCTCGGATATGCGGTGGTCCCAATGGTCGACGGGCAGCGTGACGGCCTGCAGCGCGTGCACGGCGCGCATTTCGCGCTGGCTACGGGGTACGTTGGTGTAGGCCAGCGGCAGCATGACGTTTTCGATAACCGACAGGCGCGGCAGCAGGTTGAAGCTCTGAAAGACAAAGCCAATGCTCAGGGCGCGAACTTCGGTGAGCTCGTCATCGTCAAGCTCGGCCACGTTGAGCCCTTGCAGGTAGTAGTCGCCCGCCGTCGGCTTATCCAGGCAGCCTAGGATGTTCATGAGCGTCGACTTGCCCGAGCCCGAGGGGCCGGTAATGGCGACGAACTCGCCGGGATCTACCGCTAGGCTCACGTTGTGCAAGATGTGGGCGCAACCCGCTTCGCTCTCAAAAATGCGGTGCACGTTGCGGATGTCGATGACGGGACGCATTACATACCCTCGTCGGCAGACATACTGCCCGAATCCGCGCTGTAGCCGCCGTCAGCCGTTGCGCCCGCTCCGGTGTCCATGACGAGGGTGTCACCGTCGCGCAGTTTGGTTGTGGGCACGCCAGGATTGATTTCGTTGCCCTGGTCGTCGCGCTTGATCTGTGTCTTGCCGACTACGGCTTCGTTGTCGTTTTGCGTCACGACGGTCACCTTCACGCGGCGCGTCTTCTTGCCTTCCGAATCGGTGGCCAGATTGACGTAATAGTGCTCGCCATCTTCGGTCATCAGCGCCATGGTCGGCACCATAACCACGTCGTCGAGCTTCTCGGTCACTACCGAGACCTCGGCAGTCATACCCGGCTTAAGGCGACTGTCGGGTGCTTCGATGAGGATGTCGACGTTAAAGGTCACGCTGCCGCCGCTACCGGAGCCGGAGTCAGAGTTTGCCACCGAGGCGATAGCCGTGACGGTGCCCTGGCTCACGATATCGGGAAACGCGGGATAGGTCACGTTGGCGCTTTGGCCCACGGCAATTTTGGCGATATCCTTTTCGCCCACCTGAACCGTCACCTTCATCTTGGACAGGTCGGCGATCTGCATGCACTGCTTGCCGCCGCTCGTATCGCTTTCGCCCATGATCATTCCGCCTGTTACCGTGGCGCCGACCTTGGCGTTGAGCTCCACGATGCTGCCCGAGCTCGGGGCCGTGACCGTACGGCTGGCGGCCTTGGCGTTCGCCTGATCGAGGTTTGCCTGGGCCGATGCGAGGCTGCGCTGCGCGGCCGATACAGCGTTCGTGTCCGCTGATGCGGCGGAGATGCCAGCCGCTGCGGAAGCTCCATCGACGTCCGTCGTTGGGGTGGCCTGCGCGGCAGCTGCGGCTTTCTGCGCGTTGGCGAGGTCTTCCTGAGCGGCTGCTACTGCACGCTGCGCCTCGGCAACGTTGCGATCGAGCTCGTCGTTTTTAATGGTCATGAGCACGTCGCCCTCGTTGACGGATTGGCCTGCCTGCACGTTGATCGAATCGACCGTGCCGTCGACAGAAGGGGAGACCACTGAGGACGAAATGGGTTTGAGCTGGCCTTTCGCCTCGACCGTTGTGGTAAACGTGCCCTCGGTCACCATGTCGGTCACAGGCCCGCTAGCGCCCTGCGGCTGCGCATTGATAACTAGGGTTGCGACAATTGCAATGAGCGCGATGACACCCACGATGCCGGCGGCAATGCCGCGTCGAATCAGCTTTTTGCGTCGACGTTCGGCACGCTTTGCCTTGAGCTTTGCATAGGCTTCTTCATCGGAGATATCGGTCGAATCGTCGAGACTCGTTTGGGGCTGCTTGGTGTCTGCAGCGCTGATAATCGGCAGGGTCTCGGTGGCATCTTGGGGCATGCGATCGGAATCGTCAGGACCCGGATTGATCGTGGGGACCTTGGACATAGCGTCTCCTTTATCGATATGGCTCTGATAAGTATATACGCCCGTCGCGATAGGCGGGCGTATAGAAGTTGCGGATGACGGTACTGTAAGTTTTGTCGCCGTGCTGTTTACTTGTTGTAGACGTTAGCTGCGTTACGAGTGCACGACCACGCAGAGGCCGACTTTGATGCGCTCGTGGAGCGACTTGGCATCGGCCAGACGCAGGTTGATACAACCGTGGCTACCGCACCACTTGTACGATTCGGCGTTATCGAAACTCGAATCGTTTTGCCAGGTGGCGTCGTGGAATCCGACCATATTGCCCTCGAACGGCATCCAGTAGCTTACCGGGCTCTCGTATTTGGGCTTGCCGGTCTCGGGGTCCTTGGCACCGATGAGTTTGCTGGCGCCATCGTTGCTGTTGATCTGCCATACGCCCTCGGTGGTGGCGTCTTCGCCCGGTTTGCCAGAAATAAAGTTGGCCTCCCACACGATGTTGCCGCTCTCGTCGTAGTAGCGCGCATGCTGCTCGGACAGGTCGACGTCGATATAGGCCTTCCAGTCGGGCTCGCCCTTGGCGGTAAATGTGTCGGCCTTCTGGGAGTACTTGATCTCGATTTCGCCGGTCTGCTTGTTGTTGATGGCGTCCTCGACCTGCTTGGCGAGCGAGCTGCTGTCGATTGACCAACCAAAGTCGCCGCCTTCGACGGCGCACTGCTTGCCATCGGCGCGCGTCCACCAGCGAGTGGAGCCCACGGTATTAAAGCCGTTGGCGAGCTCGGCTGCCCAGCTGCTGATCTGCGACGTATCGAGCGTGGGGTTGGCCGGATCGGCAAAGCTGATCCACTGCAACACGGAGCTGCCATCAACCTTGCCGGCATCCTCGCCGTTGAGCTTGAGGGTCACGTTGACGCCCAAGAAGTTGTTGGCGGCATCGCATGCAGACTGAATCTGATCATCGGTCAGCGTTCCATTGAGCGGCTCATAGGCATCGTTGCCGAGCTTGGAAAGATCTAAGGTCTCGGCCAGCGAGGCAAGCTCGAGCTCGGCATACTTAATGACATGCTCGCGGTTGAGTTTTTCGTTGGAGCGCGCCTTCTCGACGGTAAACTTGCCGGCCTGCTCGTCATAGGAGCTATTGGCCTCGAACGCGCCCGAACGCCCCTCGTTAAACTCGTCGATGGCGGCGCCCAGATCCTTCTCAAACTGCTTTTGGTCAAAGGTGTCGGAGAGCATGGACAGGTCGACGTCTTGATCAAGATCGACTTCGTTGGAGCTAGCGGTTGTTTTGGTCTTGCCGCTTAAGGATTCTACAAGGCGAACCGGCCATACAATGGCTTCGTTGCGGCTGATAATCTCTTTTGCGGCAGCTTCGCCGTCGACAATGGGCTCATCGGACTCGGGCTGATAGGTCCAGCTAAAGTCATCGCCTGTCACGGTGAGCTTATAGTGCTTCCAAGCCGAGTTGACCTTGGTGGCGGCAGACGAAGCGTTGGAGAACGAGACATCGACGCCGGCGATAGTGGTGTTGGGGTAGGCTACCTGCGAAAACGCTACGACGCCTACGATATAGACAATGACGATAAGACCCAGAACGACAAAGAGCGTCGTCTTTTTGCCCGACTTATTGTTCTCGGCGGGTTTGCGTGCGGGGCCGCGATCGCCTCGAGCGTGCGTGGGGGGCTGCTTGGGCGCATTGCCATTTGTCTGGCGCTGCTGATGCTGCTTGTTCGGATGTTGGGAAACGTTTGCCGCACCTCGCTGCTGACCGCGGCTCGGCGCGATAGGACGCGGCGATTGAACGCCGCCGGTGTGCCTGCTCGGCTGCTGCGGATCGGGAATCAGTTGAGTTCGATCGTTTTGCGACATCGTATGCATATCCTTCGAATTTCGCCTTGCGGCTCATCGTGTTTTTACTGGGCTTGCATTATAGCGATTACCTAGTTGTTTGTGGTATGGAAACGGTGGCATTCAAAAGAGGTGGGACATTTGTCCCACCTTCGAGTCTTTCTTTGTCGCTATCCGCACACACCGCATTTTGCACAGGCCGAAAGTGCGGCCGGAGCCTGCGCGATGCCACCCTTTGCCGTCTCGCGCAGCGTGGCCGGCAACGCGTGGCCCACGGAGAGCATGACGTGCGCCATCTGGTCAAACGGCACCAGGCTCTTGATACCGGCAAGTGCAAGCTGCGCCGAGCTAAAGGCGGCTGCCACGCCGATGGCGTTGCGGTTTTGGCAGGGTACCTCCACGAGGCCACCGACGGGGTCACAAACGAGGCCCAGCAAGTTACTCAGCGCGATGGAACTGGCGTCGAGCGCCTGCCCGGGCGTGCCGCCGAGCATCTGCACCAGCGCGGCGGCTGCCATGGCGGCCGCACTTCCTACCTCAGCCTGGCAGCCGCCCTCGGCACCGGCGACGCAGGCGCTCGTGGTGAGGTTGAGGCCGATGGCGGCTGCGCAGTAGAGCGCGTCCATGACCTGCTCGTCGTCGAGCTGAAGGTGATCGGCGAGCGCCAGCACGCAGCCGGGCACGACACCCGCGGAGCCTGCCGTGGGAGCGGCGACGATCACTCCCATCGTGGCGGAGCGCTCGAGCACGGCCATCGCGCGGGCCACGGCGTCGGTTTGAACGGTGCCCATCAGGCTCGTGCTCAAATCGTTGCGGCCGGTGGCATCGACGAGTTTAGCCTCGCCGCCGATAAGCCCGCCGAGCGATCGTTGCGGATTGACGATGGGGGTCGTGGTCTCCTCGCGCATGACGTCGAGCACGCGGCGCATGGCGGCGACGGCGTGGGCCTCGCCGGTCAGACGCGCCTCGCGCACGGCCATAACGGCGCCGATATTCAGGCCGAGCTCGGCGCACGCATCGAGCAGCTGCTCGCCGTCGTCGAAGATTTCCTTTGCCGAGACGCCGGGGGAGAGCGACGAGGCAGAACCGGGGAGCTCGATAAAGGTCGCGTAATCGACATTGTCGAGCTTACGCAGCATCGGGACAACAGTGTCGTCGGGCGCGCCGTCGGTCTCAAAGACGGAGTAGGCCTGTCCGCCCACTTCGGTGCGGTAGGTGCGGCAGAAGGCGATGTTCACGTGTGCGTAGGCGAGCAGGTTGGTGAGCGCGGCGAGCACGCCGGGGACGTCCTTGTGCGCCACGAAGAGCGTTGAGTACATGCCCGAGATGTCAACGCCGACGCCGTTAATGCGGCTGATGCGCATCTTGCCGCCGCCCAGGCTCTCACCGCGGACCTGTGCCGTGGCGCCCGTGTCGTCGACCATGTCAATGTCGACGGTGTTGGGGTGGATGGAGGCATCGTCGCCCTTGATGTCAAAGTGATATTCGAGGCCCTGCTCGCTTGCGAGGTCGAAGGCCTGCTTGATGTTCTCGTCGTCGGTGTCGAGGCCCAGGATGCCCGCGACGAGCGCACGATCGGTGCCGTGGCCGCGGTAGGTGTGGGCGAAGGAGTTCCACAGGCCAAAGGTGACTTTGGTGATGCGGCCTTCCAGCAGGCTGGCGGCAACTTGGGCGCAGCGCAGGGCGCCGGCGGTGTGCGATGAGCTGGGGCCGACCATGACGGGGCCCAAGATCTCGAATGCCGAGGTCGTTGCTAGTGTTTGTGGCTTGCCTGCCATATGCGCTCCTGTTCTATCCCATCGTCCCGAGGGGCGGGGCATAAGGTCGCCTGCTCGGACAGTCCTGACTCGCACGGAGAGCACATTAAGTGCTCTCCGGCTCGTGCGGAACTCGCGATCAACCTTATGCCCCGCCCCTCGGGACTAAGGATACATGGTTGGAGTGCCCGTGCTGCAAAATTCATTAGCTAGTGACGCAGCGTTGGCTCATATCGAAACATCTTCACTACCGGATAAATAAAAAAGAAGTACCGCTTGGGGGCGGTACTTCTTTTGAAAGCGTGTGCGTGTTGTGACCTTGGTGGTTCCCAATTACAGTCCGCGGGCTGCTTTGAGTTCTTCGACTCGGTCGGTCTTCTCCCAGGTAAAGTCGGCGTCTTCGCGGCCGAAGTGGCCGTAGGCTGCCGTCTTCTCGTAGATCGGTCGACGCAGGTCCAGGTCGCGGATGATCGCGCCCGGGCGCAGGTCGAAGGTCTTCTCGACGGCCTCGACGATCTTGTCCTCGGCAACATGCGCGGTACCGAAGGTGTCGACCATGATTGAGAGGGGCTTGGAAACGCCGATGGCGTAGGCAAGCTCGACTTCGCAGCGGTCGGCCAGACCGGCGGCGACCACGTTCTTGGCGACCCAGCGCGCGGCATACGCGGCGGAGCGGTCAACCTTGGTGCAGTCCTTGCCGCTAAAGGCGCCGCCGCCGTGACGGCCGTAGCCGCCGTAGGTGTCGACGATGATCTTGCGGCCGGTGAGGCCCGTGTCGCCCATGGGGCCGCCCACGACAAAGCGACCGGTGGGGTTCACGTAGATGTCCGCGTTGTCCCACGGCATGTTCTCGGCGGCCATGACCGGGGTGATGACGTGTTCGATGAGGTCGGCCTTGATCTTGCCCATGTCCTCAATCTCGGCGGCGTGCTGCGTGGAGATGACGATGGTCGTGACCTCCACGGGCTTACCTTCCTCGTAGCGCACCGTGACCTGGGTCTTGCCGTCGGGGCGCAGGTAGGGCAGGGTTCCGTCATGGCGCACGGCAGCCAGGCGCTCGGCCAGGCGGCTTGCCAGGTAGTGCGGCATGGGCATGAGGGTCTTGGTCTCGTTGGAGGCATAACCGAACATCATGCCCTGGTCGCCGGCGCCGATCAGGTCGATCGGGTCGGTGGTAGCGCCGGTCTGGGTCTCGAAGGACTCGTCAACGCCCTGGGCGATATCGGGCGACTGCTCGTGGATGAGGCTCATAACGCCGCAGGTGTCGCAGTCAAAACCGAACTTGGCGCGGTTGTAGCCAATGCGGCGGATGACGCCGCGGGCGATTTCCTGTACGTCGACGTAGGCCTGGGTGCGAATCTCGCCGGCGACGATGACGGTGCCGGTGGTCACGAGGGTCTCGCAGGCGCAGCGGACGTTCTCCACGTTGGCGGGCACGCCGTTGGGCGCAATATAGCCCTGCTCCTGGAGCTCTATTTCTTTGGCGAGGATTGCGTCGAGTACGGCGTCGCTGATCTGGTCAGCGATCTTATCGGGATGACCCTCGGTCACCGATTCCGACGTAAACACAAACGATCCGTGTTGGGGCGGGATGGAACGAAGCTCTTCTGACATGATTGTCCTTTCAAAAACGTGTCCCGGCGACCGTTACCATTCCGCCGGGCTCTGTATGCAAGGGCACATGATATCGCGTTAATCGAATATTCACACCCTTTCCGCACCTACTCATTGGGGACAGACTTAAATGAGCAGCCTTGCCTAAGTGCCGACAGGTTGCCCAAAGATTGGTCATTTAAGTCTGTCCCCAATGACTGGGTCGGTGCCCTTTGTGCGGAGGTGGGCATTGCTGCTTTATACTGGTGCGGTTAGACATCCATCCTGCAATCGAGGAGATTTCCATGGCATCAGACGTTCGCGTCCGCTTTGCACCCTCACCGACGGGCAAGCTGCACATCGGCGGCGCCCGCACCGCTATCTATAACTGGGCTTTCGCCCGTGCTAACGGCGGCACGTTCATCCTGCGCATTGACGACACCGATCCCACCCGCTCTACCGACGAGAACACGCAGATCATCCTGCGCGCCATGCGTTGGCTGGGCCTGGACTGGGACGAGGGTCCCGAGGTGGGCGGAGACTTTGGCCCCTACGCCCAGACCGAGCGCCTGGACCTGTACAAGCAGGCTGCCCAGAAGCTTTGGGACGAGGGTAAGGCCTATCCCTGCTTCTGCACCAAGGAGCAGCTCGACGCCGATCGCAAGGCCGCGCAGGAGCGCAAGGACCCCTTCCAGGGCTATCAGCGCCGTTGCCGCGATCTTGATCCCGAGGAGGCCCGCCGTCGCATCGAGGCCGGCGAGTCCTATGTCCTACGCATCAAGGTGCCCGAGGACCGCGGCGACGTCGTCATTCACGATGCCGTCCACGGCGAGGTGACCTTCGACGCCAAGGAGCTCGACGACTTTGTCATCTTCCGCTCCGATGGCACGCCCACGTACAACTTCGCGACCGTCGTCGACGACGCCATGATGAAGATCACCCATGTCATCCGCGGCGACGACCACCTGTCCAACACCCCGCGTCAGGTCATGGTCTACGAGGCCCTCGGCGCGCCCGTGCCCACGTTCGCCCACATCTCCATGATCCTGGGCGCCGACGGCAAGAAGCTCTCCAAGCGCCATGGCGCCACCTCGGTGGAGGAGTACCGCGACGCCGGTTACCTGTCCGACGCCTTCGTCAACTATCTGGCGCTGCTCGGCTGGTCGCTCGACGGCGAGACCACGATCATCCCGCGCGATGTCCTTGCCAGCAAGTTCTCGCTCGACCGCATCTCCAAGAACCCGGCGACCTTCGACCCCAAGAAGCTCGACTGGGTCAATGCCGAGTACATCAACGGCATGTCCGATGCCCAGTTTGCCGACGAGATCATGGTCCCCGAGCTGCACGAGGCGGGTCTCATCGAGGGCAACGTCGAGTACGGTGAGGACTGGATCGATGCGCTTGCCGCCATCGTCAAGCCGCGCACCAAGATGCCGGCCGACGCCGTGACCGTCGCCGCTCCCATCTTTGCTACGCCCGAGACGCTCGAGTATGACGAGAAATCTGTTAACAAGGGCCTGGCCAAGGAAGGCATGGGCGCCATTCTCGATGCCGCCAAGGCCGCGCTCGAGGGCGTGGACGAGTGGACGGCTGCCAACATCGACGCCGCGCTTGAGCCGCTGCCCGAGCAGATGGACCTTAAGAAGCGCGTGGTGTTCCAGGCCGTGCGCGTCGCCGTCTGCGGCAACATGGTGAGCCCCCCGCTGGGCGAGACCATGGCGCTCGTCGGCCGCGACGACTGCCTGGCGCGCATCGACCGCGCCCGCACGATGGCGCTGTAATCGCTGCGCAAACGTTTGTATCCGAGCCCCGTTCACCCGAGCGGGGCTCTTGTTTCTGTACCGATGAGTGGGTTGCTGGGACAAAATAATCAGTAGTGTTTGTCCCATGTTCGAGTGACGCAACGAGCTCGACACTCGTATCGGCCATGGGACAAACTCTACTGATTATTTTGTCCCACCCCTTTCAGGTCCGTTCGTTAGAGGTGGTGTATGGCTCAACAACTGTCGCTGTTTGGTTCGCCGGAACCGGAGGAAGCTCCGGTGAAGCCCAAGCCTGCCGCTGCCTCGGCTCAGTCTAAGCCTGCGCCCGAGCCCCCTGCCGCCTACGCGAGCGTGGTCCTCGACATCCCCACCCGTGCGCTGTCGGAACCGTTTGCTTACGGCATCCCCGAGTCCCTTGCCAACGAGGTCCAGATCGGATCCACAGTCCTGGTCCACTTTGGTAACCGTGCCGCCGCGGGCTATGTCGTCGACATTGCGCCTGATCTGGGCGATCTGCCGGGCAACAACGCCCTCGACCCCGTGCGCATCAAGCCCATCGAGTCTATCCTCAGCAAACCGCTCTTTACCGCCGAGGCTGCACGCATCGCGCGTTGGATGAGCCACGAGTACGTCGCAACGCTTTCCGAGTGCCTGCGCCTGTTTTTGCCACCGGGCGGCAGCCCGCGTGTGGTCAAGGGCGACGACGGCGTGTGGACGGTTGAACGTCCAGCCGTCAAACCCATCCAAAACCGCTGGGTGATGCTTACGCCCGAAGGCTTTGACTACACGCCACCCAAGACCGCGGTCCGCCAGCGCCAACTCATCGAGGCGCTCCAGTGTGGTCCTGTCACGACGCGCGACCTCAACCTTCTCTATAACAGTATGTCGGCGACCATCAAGTCGCTCGAAAAACGCGGCGTCGTGGTGGTGGAAGAGCGCCGCGCCTGGCGTGGCTGCAGCGAGCAGACCACGCTGTCCTCGGCAAGCGGCAAGGCGCCGGTCTCCCTTACCAACGGCCAGCAACAGGCACTCGCGCAGATTGAGCGCGCCCGTCTGGACGCTCATGGCGACGTGGTGCTGGTCGACGGCGTCACCGGCTCCGGCAAAACCGAGGTTTACCTCTCCGCCATCGAGCGCGTGCTCGCAGCCGGTCGCTCGGCCTGCGTGCTGGTGCCCGAGATTTCGCTGACGGCCCAGACCGTCGGCCGCTTCCGCTCGCGCTTTGGCGAGACGGTCGCCGTGTTCCATTCGCGGCTTTCGGCCGGCGAGCGCCTGGACCAGTGGGATATGGTTGCTAGCGGTGCGGCCCGCGTGGTCGTCGGCGCTCGCTCGGCGCTCTTTTGCCCGCTCAGCGACTTGGGCCTCATCATCATCGACGAGGAGCACGAGACCAGTTACAAGCAGGGCTCCAGTCCGCGCTACCATGCGCGCGAGGTGGCAGCCGAGATGGCGCGCCGCTATCGCTGCCCGCTCGTGCTGGGGTCGGCCACGCCTTCTGCCGAAGCGCTCGATCGCTGCCGTCGCGGAACGTACGGCGGTGCCACGTGGACGCGCGTCGAGATGCCCGAGCGCCCCGGACACGCCGTGCTGCCTACGGTCCGCATTGCCGACCTGCGTCGCGAGTTCGCACACGGCAGCCGCTCCATGTTCTCAAAACCGCTGATGGAAGGCCTGGAGCGTGTGGTCGAGCGCCGCGAGAAGGCCGTGCTTCTGCATAACCGCCGTGGCTTTGCGCCATTCCTGATGTGCCGCGAGTGCGGCTGCGTCCCCACCTGCAACCACTGCTCCACCGCGCTTACGTATCACGAGCGCACGCACACGCTGCAGTGTCACACATGCGGTTCGTCTTGGCGCGTGCAGCCCTATCCGGCGCCCACAAGCCGTTGCCCCAAATGTGGCAGTCGCTACCTGGCAAAAATGGGGCTGGGCACGCAGCAGATCGAGGACGCACTGCACCAGATGCTGCCCGAGGACGTCGCCATCATCCGCATGGATGCCGACTCCACGCGCGGCAAGGATGCGCACAAAAAGCTGCTCGAGCAGTTCGATGCGGCCGATTGCGCCGTGTTGCTGGGCACCCAAATGATCGCAAAGGGTCTCGATTTTCCCGAGGTCACGCTCGTGGGCGTGGTCAATGCCGACTTCGCCCTCAAGCTGCCCGATTTCCGCGCAGGGGAGCGCGCCTACGATCTGCTGGAACAGGTGGCGGGCCGTGCCGGTCGCGGCGATCGTCCCGGTGAGGTGATCATCCAGACCTACCTGCCCGAGGATCCGGTCATTCGCGCCGTCGCTGAGCACGACCGTTCGATCTTTACCGACTACGACCTGGACCAGCGGCGCGACGCGCTGTATCCGCCCTTTGTGCGCCTGGTCAACATCTTGGTGTGGTCGGCAAACCGAGACGACGCGCAGGACTACATTGGGCGCATTGCAAAGCTTCTTAAGCGCCGCTGGCATGCCGCCGCGCCCGACTTTTTGAGGGCGGGGAGTGCCATGCCGCAGGTGCTGGGCCCGGCTTCGTGTGTAATCGAGAGAGCCAAGGACCGTTACCGCTTCCATCTGCTTGTGAAGTCGCCCGTGGGGTACCATGTCTCTGATGATATCGACGCCTGCCTCAAAGAGGTGGGCTCCGTGCGCGGCGTAAGCGTGAGCGTTGACGTCGATGCCTATGATTTGATGTAACAACCCGAAAGGATGGCCATGGAAGCCAACGGAATCGTACTGTCGCCCGACCCTCGCCTGCGTCAGGAGTGCGCCGTGATCGAGGAGATCACCCCGGCGATCGAGGCGCTTGCCGAGAAGATGAAGAAGATGATGTTCGACAACGGCGGTTGCGGCCTGGCTGCTCCGCAGATCGGCGAGCTTATTCAACTCGTCACCATCGACTGCGACTACAGCGACAAGAACGACTACGACCCGTACGTGCTCATCAACCCTGTCATTGTTGAGCAGAGCGACCATCTGGTGCCGTTTAGCGAGGGCTGCCTGTCCATCCCCGGCATTAGCTGCGAGATCGAGCGTCCCGATCATGTCGTCGTCGAGGCGTATGACCTGGACGCCAACCTGATTCGCTATGAGGCAACGGGCGACCTGTTCTGCGTGTGCCTGCAGCACGAGATCGATCACCTGCATGGCAACACCATGTTTGAGCGACTCAAGCCGATGCAGCGCATCAAGGCAGTCAAGGAGTACCAGGACGCCCTGGCCCGCGGCGCTCGACCGGGCGAGACGGAGTAGGTCCCACCGTCCCCTTCCGCCGCAGGGCTTAGGTTTTGCTCCATGCTCAAACAGTCCTGCTCGCACGAAGAGCACATTAAGTGCTCTTCGGCTCGTGCGGAACTGCGCGTGGAGCAATAACCTAAGCCCTGCGGCGGAAGGGGACTGCGTTTTCGTGCTCCTTTTCGCCCGGGTGCCGTCGGGCCAGGGAGGGGCGTCTTCGCTGATAGTCTTTGTTGAGAGAGAGCTGCTTTTATTGCGGCTCTTTCTTTGGTTTTGGGTATATTTGTTCTTGTTGAATTGTTATTGCGGATGGGCTGGGTACTTGGCTTTCCGCTGTTGTTTGTAGCCGTCTCGGCTTTGGTTGAGGGGAGACGTTCTTTATGCGTATTGTGTTTATGGGTACGCCTGATTTTGCTGTGCCTTCGCTGACTTCGCTTGTTGAGGCTGGGAACGAGATTGCGCTTGTTATTACTCGTCCCGATGCTGTTCGTGGGCGTGGTAAGAAGCTTGAGCCTTCTCCTGTTAAGGCCAAGGCGCTTGAGCTGGGGTTGCCGGTTATTGAGGCAAATCGCATGACGCCTGAGGTTGTTGAGGCGCTCCAGGCTGCGCAGGCTGATATTTTCTGTGTGGCTGCCTATGGCTGCATTTTGCCTGATGAGGTGCTGCATATGGCGCCGCTTGGTATTGTGAATGTTCATGCTTCGCTGTTGCCTCGTTGGCGTGGCGCTGCTCCCATTCAGCGTGCGATTCTTGCTGGTGACGAGGTTGCTGGCGTTTCTATTATGCGCATTGGGCATGGCGTTGATACTGGTGCTTATTGCGCGCAGGCCTCGACGTCGGTTGCCGGTAAGCATGCTGAGGCGCTGACCATGGAGCTTGCTGAGCTTGGCGGCAAATTGCTTGCCGATACGCTTCCTTCGCTTGCTGATGGCACCGCCGTGTGGACTGAGCAGGATGAGTCGCTCGTCACTCATGCTGCCAAGATTTCCAAGCAGGAGATGCGTCTGGATCCGCAGATGGCGGCGCTCGATTGCGTGCGCCATGTGCTCGCTTCGTCCGATACCGCGCCTGCCCGTTGCGTGATTGCCGGCAAGATGGTTCGCGTGCTCGATGCTGCGCTTTCCGATGTGTCGCTTGGCGAGGGTCAGGTTCTCGTTAAGGCCAAGCGTGTCTACCTGGGCCTTTCTGATGGCGCTGTTGAACTGCTCGAGGTTAAGCCCGATGGCAAGCGTGCAATGGCTGCCTCTGCCTGGGCTGCCGGCCTGCAGGGTGCCGAACTTAGGTGGGGTGTACTGTCATGAGCAAGTTGTCTCCCGCGCGCAAGCTTGCGCTCGATGTGTTGATGGAGGCCGATCGTCGCGGTATGTACGCACGTGACGTGTTGTCTTCACGTGCTTCCGCCAAGGCCATTGACCAGCGCGATTCTGCTTTTGCCGCCCGTTTGGCGCTTGGTGTTGCCGCCACGCAGGGTATTTTGGATGAGTTGCTCGATCAATTTTTGGATAAGCCCAAAAAGGTCGCGCCGCGCGTTCGCATGGCGCTTCGCATCTCGGCCTTCGAGATGCTCTACCTGCATACCCCGGGTCGCGTTGCCGTGAGCCAGGGCGTTGAGCTGGTTCGCAGCGGTGCTAAATCGGCCGCCGGTCTGGCGAACGCCGTGCTGCATAAGGTTGCGGACAACGTTGAGGACTTTGCCACGGCGTCCGATGTGGGTGAGTCTGAGCGACGCTTGGTTCGTCTGTCGCGCCTGATGGGTCTGCCGCGCTGGCTGTGCGCTCGAATTATTGCCTCGTTCGATACGCCCGAGGGCGCGCTGAACTTCGCCGGCAATCTGGCCCCCGCGCCGCTGGCCCTGCATGAGAACGCGTTTGCGACCAAACCCGACCCGTATATCTCGCAGCTCGTCGCTCCTGTCTTCCCGGGCTGCCATGCTCCGGTCGATGCGCAGGTCGCGGTTGCATCGGGCGTGTTTGAGCGTGCTGCCGCGGTTGCCTCGGACCTCAACGCTCAGCTTATCGCTACTGCCGCGACACGTCCCGGTCGTTGCCTGGAGATTGGCGCCGGTCGCGGCACCAAGACCTACGTGATGATGTGCCAGGCCAAGCGTGCCGGGTACGAGCGTCAGCATACTGCGCTCGATCTGCACGATCGTAAGTGCGATCAGAATCTCGCGCGCCTGCACAAGGCGGGTATCTCAGGTGTTCGTACGGTGTCGGGCGATGCCTGCGAGCTCAATGAGGTGCTTACGTCCTTTGACGCGATGCTTGGCGAACCCGCCCTGTTCGACACGGTCTTTATCGATGCGCCGTGCTCTGGCACCGGCACCATGCGCCGCCACCCCGAGATTCCGTGGCGTCTGACCGAGAACGACGTTACGACTGAGCTGCCCCGTCTGCAGCTGACGATGCTCAAGGAAGCAGCCGCGCGCGTGGCTGCCGGTGGTGAACTTATCTATGCTACCTGCTCGGTTTTTGATGAAGAGAACACGCAGGTCGTGGATGCCTTCCTGGCTTCTCCCGAGGGCGCCGGCTTTACCGTGGCACCGTTCTCCGAAGCCCAGATTCTGCAGCTGCCCGATTTCGCACAGGCCAAGAAGCTGGTGGCCGTCCGTCAAAACGATCGTGGCCTTTTCCAAAGCGTGCCGGTAAACGCCGACTCCTACGACGGCCACTTCTGCGCCCGCCTGGTCCGCAAGTAACGACTAAGTTGCGGTGAAATAGGGATTGAATAGCGGCTTCTAGCCGCCAATCAGTCCTTATTTCACCGCAACTCATAAGGAAACCTGGGTAGCTAAAGAAGCAGCCCCGCGATCGGTGCCGGTCGCGGGGCTGCGTTGTTCTTAGTGGCTGTGCGGGCAGTTGGCGCAGCAGCCGTTGGTGGCGTTGGTGCTGGAGCCTCCGCTGCGCTGGTCGGTGTTGTAGAAGCCGCTGCCCTCAAACTTGATGCCGCTTGCCGAGAACGTTTTTGTCGCCGGAGCGCCGCAGCTCGGACACACGACCTCGGGGGTCTCGGACATGGGATGCTCAACCTCAAACACGTTGCCGCAACTCGAGCACTTGTAATCGTAGCGCGCCATAATACTTCCTTTTCAGCACAAAGCGGGCAGATCGCTCTGCCCGCATAAATTCAAACAGCTGTAACTGTACCCTATATCGGGGGTTTTATCACGCTTCGCCCCAGAATCTATGGGTGTTGCGCAGGAGCTGTGCAGTTTTGCCCTCAGCGGCCGCAACGTCTGCCTCATCGGCCTGCCAGGTCCAGTTGCCCGTGGCGACACCCGGCACGTTCATGCGCGCGTCGTCGCTAAGCCCCAGGACATCCTGCAGCGGCATCATCACCAGGGGAGCATTGCTTGCGAGCGCGTCGCCCATCAGCTTGGCCGCCACCTCAACACCGCTCGGCTCGTCGCCGCCAGCAAAGGAGCGCGTGCACCAACCGGCGAGTGTCGACGTATCGTGCGTCGAGGTGTATAGAATCTTGCCCGGCGTTGGATGCACGCCGCAGCGAACGTCGTAATCGCTAAACTCCAGCACGTCCATGCCGGGGAAGCCGCAGGTCGAAGCCATGGCGCGAACACCGGGCGTCAGGTAGCCTAGGTCCTCGGCGATAAAGTTGAGCGGACCCAGCTCGTCAAAGGCGGTTTGGAACAGGTCCTTGCCCGGACCCGCCAGCCAGCGGCCGTCGGCGCAGGCCTTGCCTGCGGGAATGCTAAAGTAGCTGTGGAAGCCCAGGAAGTGGTCCAGGCGCACACGGTCGTAGAGCGAGAACGCGCGACGCAGGCGGTCCATCCACCAGCGGTAGCCGTTCTGCTTCATGTGGTCCCAGCGGAACGTCGGGTTGCCCCACACCTGGCCCTCGGGCGCAAAGTTATCGGGCGGCGCACCGGAGATCTCGATTGCCTTGCCGGTATCGGAAAGCCAGAAGTTTTCGGGCTCGCTCCACGCGTCGGCCGAATCGTCCGAAACGTACATGGGAATGTCGCCGATGACCTCGATGCCCTTCTTGTGCGCATAGTTCATGAGCTCGCACCAGGCAAGGTCAAAGCGGTACTGCATGTACGCCTGCAGCTCTGCCTCGTCGTGGAAACGTTTGTCGTCAATCAGATGCTCGTTGTAGCGCGCGACATCTGCCGGCCAATCGTGGCGCGACTCGCCCTCAAAGTACTTCTTGACGGCCATGTAGACGCAGTACTTCTCGAGCCAATCGGCGTTGCGATGCTTAAACGCCGTGTAGAGCGGGTCTGCATCCTCGCCGCCACGGGCCTTCCAAGTCTCAAAGTCGGCCGCCAGCTCCTCTTGGCTTTCGGGCAGCAGGTCAATATTGCCCGCAAAGGCCGAAGGCCCGGCGTAAGGGGAGCGGAAGAAGTCCGTTGGGTTGACGGGCAGGACCTGCCAGTAGCGCATGCCCATGGCGGCCAGATGGTCGATAAAGCGACGCGTGGGTGCGCCGATCGTGCCGGGCTTGCCGTCGTCGGTGGGTACCGAGGTGATATGACAAACGACGCCCGCGCCGTGATCGAGCGGCTCCTGCAGGCGCTGCTCGGCATGGTGATAGATGATCGACGAGCCCAGCGGATACAGATCG
Organism: Collinsella sp. AF19-1LB; assembly: GCF_003459655.1. Taxonomy (NCBI): domain Bacteria; kingdom Bacillati; phylum Actinomycetota; class Coriobacteriia; order Coriobacteriales; family Coriobacteriaceae; genus Collinsella; species Collinsella sp. AF19-1LB. The sequence goes on along the minus strand of NZ_QRWO01000001.1, from coordinate 75,461 downwards.
AGCGTGACCGTACCGTTGTGGATCTCGCATTCGTGACCGCTGATCACGTCACTCGCGCATTCGCCGAGCGCCGGAATCGTCACGCGGTGCGAATTGCGCAGGCTGCGGCTGATGATAACCGTCGCGGACTCGCCATTCTTGCCCGTGCGGTTGTAGGCCAGCACCTCGTCGTTGAGCGCGAAGGCCTTGATCTCGCCGTCGATCATAAACGGCAGTGCGCGGCGTACCGCAGAGGCGTTTTTGACAATAGCCAGCGTATCGAAGTCGTGCAGTTGGTCCTTGGTCGGCAGGGTGCGGCGGTTGCCCGGATCGGTAAGGCCCTCCAGGCCGTATTCGTCGCCGTAGTAAATTGAAGGCACGCCGGGGAAGGTCATCTGCATAAGCGTTGCAAGCCAAAAACGGCTCTTGGCCAGGCCCATCGAGTTCTCGTCCAGACGCCACTTGCTGCGCTCGCACTCGGGCAGCTGCGACTCGTCGGGGCCGCCGCCGAGTACCGAGATGATACGCGGGCGGTCGTGGCTCGAAAGCAGATTGAGCGCGCAGGACAATGCCTCGCTCGGGTAGTTCTCGCGCAGGGTCTCGATATCCTCGGCGGCCTCGTAGGCGTTCTTGTAGCCCATCAAAAAGCCGATGACCACGTCGCGGAAGGGGTAATCCATAGCAGAGTCCAGCTCGGATCCCTGCAGGTAGCGGCGCAGATGGCCGTAGCTAATCTTGTTAGAGGCGTCTTCCCAGACTTCGCCGAGCAACAGTGCGTCAGGCTTCTCGGCGAGCACGGCCTTTTTTATCTCGGCCAGGAAGTCGTCGGAAAGCTCGTCGGCCACGTCCAGGCGCCAGCCATGAGCGCCGGCACGTAGCCATTTACGGATCACGCCGTCCTTGCCCAGGAGCCGCTCGCGTACCAGCTCGGAGCTCTCATTGATGGCGGGCATGTTGCCCACGCCCCACCAGCAGTCATACGAGCCGTCCTCGTGGAAATAAAACGCATCGCGCCACGACGAATCCTCGCTCTGCCAGGCGCCCACGCCGGGGTAGTTGCCGTAGCGGTTGAAATAGATCGAGTCATCGCCCGTATGGTTAAAGACGCCGTCCAGGATGATGGAGATGCCCAGCTTCTCGGCTGCCTGGCACAGCTCGGTAAAGTCCTGCTCGGTGCCCAGGATCGGGTCGATCTTGGTGTAGTCGGCCGTGTCGTAGCGGTGGTTGCTCGCGGCCTCAAAGATGGGGTTGAGGTAAATGGCCGTGAAGCCCAGCTCCGCGATGCGGGGCAGGTCATTTTGGATACCCTTGAGCGAGCCACCGTAAAAATCCCAGGTCTTGATGGAGCCGTCTTCGGCACGCTTGTACTCGGGCGGTTCATTCCAGTCCTCGACCATGCGGCGCTGGATTCCGTTGCGAGGCTTTTCGACTTCGGTCTGCGTGCGCTCGCGCCAGTTTTCGTCGCGTGCATAGCGGTCGGGGAAGATCTGGTAAACCATGCCACGCTCGTACCACTCGGGACGAACTTCGCGGTGCTTGTAGACGGTAATCTGGAAGGACGGGACCTCGGCGTAGTCGTAGGTTACGCCCTCGCCGCCGGTGCGGCCTTGCGGCGCGCCCAAGCGAACCTCGGGTTGGCCCTCGATATTGCATATAAAGCTGTACCAGATAAGACAGGGCTCGGTGCACTCAAGCTCTACGGTAAATATGCCGTCGCCCTCGTGCGTCATGGGATACAGAGACTCACCGATTTCATCGATCCAGGTGCGCAGCGTAAGCGTTGCCTGGTTGGGATCGGCATCCTCCAAAATCACCGAGAGTGCAACGGAAGTTCCAGTGGTCACAGCGCCAAACGGAGTGCGAAACTGCGGCAGACGGCTGTTGTGAATCAATCTCATAGTACGGTCCAGTTCTATACAATCATGGCCAGCGGGCCATGGGCTTAACGCACAATACTTAAGTATATCGTTGCACTTTAGTTGTATAAACTACAGCCGCTCATTATCGGCGAACGGTTGTCCTAGAAAATCGTTTTACCATCCACATTATCGCGATACTCGAAAACGCCTATGTAGATAGTATTTGTAGCCAAACAAAACAGCTCCGGTTTACTACGACGAATTGAATGATCTCAACCACAGTCATTTTAGTGATATTAAAACTGCAGGTAGAAGCGTTGCCAATTTCGATGATTACTCGCCGTGGTCGGCCGGAGCCATTTTGTCGTAGTAAACCGGCCCTCTTTTTAATGCGGGGTTCAACCAAGAAGAGGGCGCCTGCTTGGGGCGCCCTCTTTTGCGTTGAGGATTAAGTTTTAATCGTCAGGATTAGCGGCGCTTGCGGGTGGCAGTTGCCTTGCGGACGGAGGTCTTCTTGGTCGGAGCCTTTTCCTCGGCCGGAGTGGCGGGGGAGACCGGAGTCTCCTTGGCAGGCTCGGGCTTAGCCTCTGCCTTCGGTGCGGCCTTGACCTCAGCGGCCTTCGGCGTCGGCTTGGCCTTTACCTCGGCCTTGGGCTCCTCTTTGGCAGCAGCGGGCTTAGTCTCTGCTTTGGGAGTTGCGGTCTTTGCCATGGTCTTCTTGGCTGTCGTCGTGCGCTTGCGCGAGGTGGTCTTGGCGGCAGGCTTGGCCTCGACGGTTGCCTCCGCCTTGGACTCGGCAGGCGTCTCCTCGACCTTGGCGGCCGGCTTTGCGGCAGCCTTCGTTGCAGTGGCCTTGGTAGCTGTAGCTTTCTTGGTGGCAGGGGTCTTGGTTGTGCTCTTGGACGCGGTCGTCTTCTTGGCGGCGGTCTTGGCCGGAGCCTTTGCCGCGGGCTTAACCTCGGCTGCAGCGGTCTCGGCCTTTACCTCGGGAACGACCTCGGCCTCGGCGGCCTTCTTGACAGCTGCGGTGGTGCGCTTGCGCGTGGTCGCTGCCTTGGCGGTAGTTGCCTTGGCAGTGGTGGTCTTGCTCGCAGCGGCCTTTGTTGTCGTGGCCTTTTTAGTCGTCGTCTTACGAGTCGTGGTCTTCTTTGCCGCAGGCTTCGCAGCCGGCTTCTCCTCAGACTTGGGCTCCTCAGCAGCAGCGGGCGCCTCAACAACCGACTCGGCCTTGGGCTCGGGCTCGGCCTCAACTTTCTCAGCCACAACCACAGGCTCGTCGACAACAGCCGCCGGCCGCTCAATCTCCGGATGCATAAAGAAGTACAGGTCCAGATACTTGTCTGCCGAGCGCGTCCAGCTAAAGTCCTGGCTCATGGCCTGCGTGACCAGCTGGTTCCAAGCGTCGCGGTTATCCCAGAACAGGCGCGCCGCGCGGAACACCGCGTCGCCCATCTCGTCGCCGTTAAAGTTGCTAAACGAGAAGCCCGTGCCCTCGCCGGTAAACTCGTTGTACGGCTGCACGGTGTCCTTCAGGCCGCCGGTCTCGCGCACGATGGGCAGGGTGCCATAGCGCATGGCGATAATCTGCGACAGGCCACAGGGCTCAAACTTCGAAGGCATCAGGAACATGTCGGCGGCGGCATACATGCGCTGCGACAGCGCCGGATCGAACTCGATGCGCGCGGCCATGGTGCCGGGGTACTTGTCCTGGAAGTAGCGCAGACCGTCCTCGTAGTCGCGGTCGCCGGTACCCAGCACGGCCACCTGCACGCCGCCGGCCAGGATGCGGTCGAGTGCGTACATGACCAGGTCCATGCCCTTTTGGCGCGTCAGGCGCGTGACCATCACCATGAGCGGACGGTCGTCGCGAACCTCGAGCCCCAGCTCTTCCTGCAGCTTGGCCTTGCACACGGCCTTGCCGGAACGGTCCTCGACGGTGTAGTTGGCGGCAATGCGCTTGTCGGTCGCCGGGTCAAAGCCCGCCACGTCAATGCCGTTCAAAATGCCCTGCAGCGCATAGGAGCGCTCGCGCAGAACGCCGTCCAGGCCCTCGCCAAACTCGGGCGTCTGGATCTCGTTGGCATAGGTGGGGCTCACCGTGGTGATGGCATCGGCATAGCGCAGCGCGCCCAGCATGTAGTTGATGCTGCAGGCGTCGCAACGCAGCTGTGAGGCGGCCGCCGGAATATGAGCCACACCAAGGATGTCCTCCATTACGGTGTCGCTAAACTGGCCCTGGAACGCCACGTTGTGGATCGAGAACACGGTCTTGACGCGGTCATACAGCGGCAGGCCCTGGTAAAACTCGCGCAAAAACACGGGCGCAAGTGCCGTCTGCCAGTCATTGCAGTGCAGGATGTCGCACTCAAAACCGGACGGAAGGTGCTGCAGGCTCTCGGTGATGGCCTTGGAGAAGAACGCAAAGCGCTCGCCGTCGTCAAAGAAGCCGTACGGATAGTCGCGCGCAAAGTAGCGCTCGTTGTCCACGAACATATACGTGACGCCGTCGTGCTCAAGCTTCTCGAGCCCGCAGTACTCGTTGCGCCAGCCCAGGCTCACGTAAAAGTCGGAGAAGTGCTCCATCTGCGCCTTGTACTCGGCCTTGATGGTGGCGTACTTGGGCACCATCACGATAACCTCGGCGCCGGCGCGCACGAGCGCCGCAGGCAGCGAGCCCGCCACGTCGCCCAGGCCACCGGTCTTCACAAACGGTGCGCACTCGGCCGAGGCAAACACGATCTGCATCTTTTTGCTGGAATCTGCCATATTGTCTCCCATGTTGCAATTCGAGAATAGCCGCCTGGCGCGAACCGGGCGGCTATTCTACATGTTACGAGCGATGTTGCGGTGCCAACGTTAACGTACGATGGTGGTGTCAGAAGTTAACGGAGCCTTGCCCAGCACCAGAATATTCTCGGGCGTGCCGCGAAGCTCGGTGTTGGTGGGGACCACGTTGTTTTTGTCCAGAATGGCGTTCTCAACGCGGGCGCCGCTCTTGATGATGCAGCTCTGGTTGATGATCGAGTTGGTCACCGAAGCGCCTTCCTCGACCACGACGCCGCGCGACAGGATCGAGTTGCGCACGGTGCCCTTGATGATGCAGCCGGCCGAGATAATCGAGTTGCACGCGTGGCTGCCGGTCGCATAGCGCGAAGGCGGCACGTCGTGAGCCTTGGTCAGGATCGGGCGCTCGGGATCGAAGAGCTGGTCGGCCACGGTCTGGTCGAGCAGGTCCATGCTGCGGCGATACAGCGACTTCTCGCTAAACACGCCCACGACCTCGCCCTTGTACTCGTAGCTGCACACGTCGATGTTGCCAAAGTCGCCCTGGAGCGCCTCGAGCAGGTCCAGATAGTCGGCGGCCTGGTAGTGGTCGATGATCTCGAGCAGCGTCTCGCGGTTGACGATGCAGCAGTCCATGGAGGCGTTGTCGCCGTACACGACACCGGCGCTCACGCCCGTCAGGCGGCCGTTCTCGTTAATCTCGAGCTTGGTCTCGTCATCGACGTTGCGCGTGGCCTTGCAGTACACCACGGTCATCTGAGCGCCGGAGTTCTCGTGCGCCTCGATGATGGTGTTGAGGTCCATGTTAAAGATGATGTTGGTGCCCATCATCACGACATAGGGCTTCTCCGAGCGCTGGAACAGCGTCTTATTGGAGATGATGTCGCGCAGCAGGAAGCGCATGCCGCCCTTGGTGGTGCCATACGCGTTGCCGGGCACCATGAACAGGCCGCCCTTCTTGCGGTCCAAGCCCCAGTCCTTGCCCGAGCCCACGTGATCGATCAGCGAGCGGTAGTTGCCCGGCATGACGACGCCGACGGTCTTGATTCCGGCATTCATCATGTTGGACAGCGGAAAGTCGATCAGGCGGTAGCGGCCCAAAAACGGGACGGACGCGATGGGGCGGTCCTTGAGCAAGACACTGCCGTAGGACGAAGAGTAGTTAGCGGTGATATAACCGATGGCCTTGCGATTGATCATCGGATCATTCCCCCTTCCCGATAACGACGTCATTTCCAACGACGGCCGTATCCTTGGTGGTATCGACAGAGCCGAGCTTCACGCCCTCTTCGACCGTGGAGTTCTCGCCCAAAATAGCGCGGCAGATGTGCGCACCGCTCTTAACGTGCGCACCCGGCAGCAGCACGGAGTCTTCGACCACGGCGCGCTCCTCGATGATGACATCGGTCGAAAGGATCGAGTGGCGAGCGGTGCCGTAGATCTTGCAGCCGTTGGAGACCAGGCAGTCGTCCAGGCGGCCGTCTGGGCCAATGTAGTGCGGCGGACGCGTGGTGATGTTGGACATGATGGGGAAGTTCTTGTCAAACAGATCAAACTCGGGGTTGTTGCCCAGCAGGTCCATCGAGGTCTCATGGAAGCTGGCGATGGTGCCGACGTCCTTCCAGAAGCCGTGGAACTCATAGCTGTACAGGCGCTTATTCTCACCGAGCAGCTTGGGGATGATGTCCTTGCCAAAGTCGTGGCTCGAGCGCTGGTCCAGAGCGTCCTCCTCGAGCGCCTCGATCAGCACATCGGCCGAGAAGATGTAGATGCCCATGGATGCGAGGTTCGAATCGGGCTTATCGGGCTTCTCGGTAAACTTGGTGATGCGGCCGTCCTCGGGGTCGGTGGTCAGGATGCCAAAGCGGCTGGCCTCCTCCCAAGGCACGGGCATAACGCTCACTGTGAGGTCGGCATTGTTATCAATGTGCGTCTTGAGCATCTTGCGGTAGTCCATGCGATACAGGTGATCGCCCGAAAGAATCAGGACGTACTTGGGGTCGTTGGCCTTGATGTAGTCGAGGTTCTGCGTGATGGCGTCTGCCGTGCCCGCGTACCAGGCGCCGCCGGTCTGCGTCTCGTACGGCGGCAGGATCGACACGCCGCCGTCGCGGCTGTCCAGATCCCACGCCTCGCCGGAGCCCACGTAGGCATGCAGCAGGTAGGGGCGATACTGCGTCAGAACGCCCACCGTGTCGATGCCCGAATTGGAGCAGTTGGAGAGCGAAAAGTCGATAATGCGGAACTTGCCACCAAAGCTAACCGCCGGCTTAGCGATCTTTTGGGTGAGTGCCCCCAATCGGCTGCCCTGTCCTCCTGCGAGGAGCATCGCGATGCATTCTTTCTTACTCATCGATTTCTCCTTCTGTCATCGATGTTCCTAACCCATTAGCGGTGGGCGCAGCGCCTGGTCGCGCCCACCGAATAATGCCGTGCGGCAAAGGGAGCTCGCGCGCCTTTACGCGTGCCAGATCTCGTCGCGATACTCGCGAATGGTACGGTCGCTCGAGAACCAGCCGGAGGAGGCGGTGTTGAGCAGGGCCTTGCGGTTCCAGGTCTCCTGGTCGCCGTAGCTGTTCGTGAGCTTCTCCCATGCATCCACGTAGCTGCGGAAGTCTGCCATGACCAGGTCGGGGTCGTTGTTGTTCATGAGCTCGTTGTAGATGCTCTCGAAGTTGCCCGAAAGGCCCGCAAAGGTGTTGTCCTTGAGTTCGTCCATCACGCGGCCCAGGCGCTCGCGATCGTTGTTGAGCGTATCCCACGCAAAGTAGCTGTTCGACGCCCAGAGCTGCTCGACCTCGGGGGCGGTCAGGCCAAAGATGGCCTCGTTCTCGCGGCCGGCCAGGTCGGCGATCTCGATGTTGGCGCCGTCGAGGGTTCCCAGCGTTATGGCGCCGTTCATCATGAGCTTCATGTTGGACGTGCCCGAGGCCTCCTTGCCGGCCGTGGAGATCTGCTCCGAGATCTCGGCGGCGGGGTAGATGAGCTGGGCGTTGCTCACGCGGAAGTTGGGGATAAAGCAGACCTTCATGACCTCGTTGACGCGCGGGTCGTTGTTGATGACATCGGCCACGGAGTTAATGAGGCGGATAGTCTCCTTGGCAAAGGTGTAGCTCGAGGCGGCCTTGCCGCTAAAGATGAAGGTCGTCGGCGTCACGTGGAAGTTAGGATCGGCGATGCGACGGTTGTAGATGTCCATCACCTTCATGATGTTCATGAGCTGGCGCTTGTAGGCATGGAAGCGCTTCACCTGAACATCGAAGACAGTGTTGGGGTCGATGACCAGACCGGTCTCGGCCTTGACGTAGGCGGCCAGACGCTCCTTGTTGGCGCGCTTGGAGGCACCCACGGCCTTCAGGAACTCGGTGTCGTTCTGGAACTCCTTGAGCTTCTCCAGCTCAAAGGCGTCCTTAAGCCAGCCGTCGCCAATGGCCTCGGTCACGAGCTTGGCATAGGTGGGGTTGGCCTCGGCAAAGAAGCGACGGTGCGAGATGCCGTTGGTCTTGTTGTTGAACTTCTCGGGCGTGAGGGCATAGAAGTCTTTGAGCACGATGTTCTTGATGATGTCGGAGTGGATCTTTGCCACGCCGTTGACGCTATGGCTGCAGATCACGGACAGGTTGGCCATGCGAATCTCGCCGTCCCACAGAATGGCGGTCTGGCGCAGACGCTCCTGCCAGCCCTCCTGCGTGGTGTCGAACGACTCGTGCCAACGACGGCTGATCTCGTCGATGATCTGGTACACGCGGGGGAGGAGCTTGGAGAACGTGCCGATGGGCCACTTCTCCAGAGCCTCGGGCAGGATGGTGTGGTTGGTGTAGCTCACGACCTGCGTCACGATGTTCCAGGCGTCGTCCCACTCGAGCTTCTTCTCGTCGATGAGGATGCGCATGAGCTCGGGGCCGCACATGGCGGGGTGCGTGTCGTTGGTGTGGATAGCCACAAACTGCGGCAGCAGCTCCCAGTTCTCGCCGTGCTCCTTCTCAAAGGTGTCGAGCAGGCTGTAGATACCGGCAGAGACAAACAGGTACTCCTGCTTCAGGCGCAGCAGACGGCCGTGCTCGCCGGCGTCGTTGGGGTAGAGGATGGCGCTGATGGCCTCGGCTTCGGCGCGCTCGGCGTCGGCCAGGGCGTAGTCGCCGCGGTTGAATGCCTCAAGGTCAAAGTGCTCCTCGACCGGCTCTGCGGCCCAGACGCGCAGCTTGTTGACGGTCTCGCCGGCATAGCCCACAACGGGGATGTCATATGGGACGGCCAGGATGTCCTGCGTGTCCACCGTGCGGTAGAACGTGCGGCCGTTCTCCTCAAAGCCCTCGACGCGGCCACCGAACTTGATGGTCACGGCCTTGTCCTGACGACGGACCTCCCAGGGATAGCCGTGGGTGAGCCACTCGTCGGTGGCCTCGACCTGGCTGCCGTTGACAATCTCCTGCTTAAACAGGCCGTAGCGGTAGCGCATGCCGTTGCCGTAGCCGGCAATGCCCTCGGCTGCCATGGAATCCAGGAAGCATGCGGCCAGACGGCCCAGGCCACCGTTGCCCAGAGCCGGATCGGGCTCCTGGTTCTCGATGACGGACAGGTCGAAGCCCATGTCTTCGAGCGCCTCGGCGACCATGTCGCGCACGCCAAAGTTGAGCAGGTAGTTGTCGAGCAGGCGGCCGATCAAAAACTCGATCGAGAAGTAGTACACGCGCTTCTTGCCCTCGGCGGTGACGCGGGCGTCGCTCTTGGTGGCAACGGTGCGCGCCTTCTCGGCCACGAGCTTGGCCAGGGCGTTAAAGCGGTCGAGGTCACTGGCGGCCTCGACGCTCTTGCCGCTAATGCTCATGACGGCATCGCGATAGAGCTCGGTAAACTCCTGCTTGTTGTCGAAGATCTTATTCATACGTTCCTTTCCCCCGGGGATGTTTCTCCCGGAACGGTTATGACATGTATCCTACGCCCCGTCGGGGCGGGTAATTACAGCTGTAACGGCTTTGTTACGCTTTCTTAGCAGGAGCCTTAACGGCAGCTGCCTTAGCCTTGGGAGCGGCCTTTTTGGTGCCTGCCTTTTTGGCCGTGGTGGACTTGGCCGAAGCCTTGGCAGCGGGCTTGGTAGCCTTCGTCTTAGCCGGAGCCTTCTTGGTGGCCGCGGGCTTGGGCTTTACCGTGGACGTACGCTTTTTGGTCGCAGCCTTGGGAGCCTCGACCACTGGCGGTTTATAGCTGCTGGGGCCGCGGCGCTTAAGCACCACACCTGCCAGGCCGGGAACCTTGATCTCGATGGAGTCCATCTGCCCGTTCCAGGGATAGGGCTCGCTCGAGCAGGTGTAGGGCTCCTTGCCGGCATAGCCGCTGCCACCGAACTCGGGACGGTCAGAATCGAAGATGACCTCCCAGTCACCCTCGCGCGGCACGCCCACGCGGAAGCTCTCGTAGCTCGCCGGGTCAAAGTTGATCAGAATCACCAGGTCGTCATCGACGTCCTCGCCCTGGCGCACAAAGCTCACGATGGACTGCTTGGAGTTGTCCGCGTCGATCCAGGTAAAGCCGTCGTCGTTGTAGCCGCGCTCGTACAGGGCGGGCTCGGCGGTGTACAGGTGGTTGAGCGCCTTGATAAACGCCTGATGATGACGGTGGGTCTCGTACTCCTCGGTTAGGAACCACTGGATGGACTCGTAGTAGCGCCACTCAATAAACTGGCCGATCTCGTTGCCCATAAAGTTGAGCTTGGCGCCGGGGTGCGTCATCTGGTAGAAAGCCAGCGTGCGCAGGCCGGCAAACTGACGCCACCAGTCGCCCGGCATGCGGCCGATGAGCGAGCACTTACCGTGCACGACTTCGTCGTGGCTCAGCGGGCAAATAAAGTTTTCGGTAAAGGCGTACATGATGGAGAACGTGAGCAGCCCGTGGTTGCCGGGGCGCCACGGAAAATCGGTTTGCATGTAGTGCAGGGTGTCGTTCATCCAGCCCATGTCCCACTTGTAGTGGAAGCCCAGGCCGCCGTCCTGCGGCGGATAGGTCACGAGCGGCCACGCGGTGGACTCCTCGGCCATCATCATCACGTCAGGGAAGTGGGCCTCCACGGCGCAGTTGACCTGGCGGATAAACGCGCTGGCATCCAGGTCCTCCTCGGTTCCGTACTTGTTGAACTTCTTTTGGCCCGGATCGTCGATGCCAAAGTTGAGGTACAGCATGCTGGACACGCCATCCATGCGGATGCCGTCAACGTGGAAGTTCTCGAGCCAGTACAGCACGTTGGAGACTAGGAAGGAGCGGACCTCGCCGCGGGCGAAGTCGAACTTATGCGTGCCCCAGTTGGGGTGAATCTCGTGCTCAAACAGCATGTGGCCGTTAAAGGTGGCAAGGCCGTGGGAGTCGGCGCAGAAACCGCCGGGCACCCAGTCCATGATCACGCCAATGCCTGCCTCGTGGCACGCATCGATAAAGTGCATGAGCTGCTGCGGGTCGCCATAGCGCGACGTGGCGGCATAGTAGCCGGTCGTCTGGTATCCCCAGGAGCCATCGAAGGGATGCTCCATAAGCGGCATGACCTCGATATGCGTATAGCCCATATCGCGCACGTAGTCCACGAGCTCCACCGACAGGTCGTCGTAGGTGTAAAAATCGCCGCGCTGCGCGGGGAAGGGATCCATGGGGCCGGGGTAGTTGCCGTACTCGTCCGGCTCGCCCTGCGGTGCGTCGCCATGGCGCTTCCACGAGCCAATATGCACCTCGTAGATGTTAAGGGGCTGTGACATGTGGTTGTGGCCGGCACGGCGCTTGAGCCATGCGGCATCGTTCCACTTATAGCCGTCGAGTGTCCACAGCACGCTCGCAGTACCCGGAGGGCACTCGGCCTTAAAGGCATACGGATCGGCCTTGTAGAGCTTTTCGCCCTCGTTGGTCTCGATGAGATACTTATAGAGCTGACCTTGTTCTGCGCCAGGAATAAAGCCTTCCCAAATAGCGCTCGTATGCACGGGCACCAGCGGGTTGGCTTCTTCATCCCAGTCGTTAAATTCGCCAATGACATGCACGCTCTTTACATCGGGCGCCCAAACGCAAAAGCGCCAGCCGCGCGTACGGTTCTGCGTGTCGGGGTGCGCGCCCATCTTTTCCCAGCTGCGCTCCCACGTGCCGATGCCAAATAGATAGACATCGTCCTTGGTGAGCTCCGGTGCGTGCGGGGCGGCTTTACGGGTTGCGGGCTTTTTAGCCGTTGGCTTTAGCTTTGTATCGCTCACGTTTGATCCCATCATGACGCGGCAGCGTGTTGCCTTGGTGACTAGATGCGAAAGGTCCAAAGCTGCACGAATCGAAGGGACGGCGATAGTTCTATGATTCGTTCCACCTCGCGTGCTCGGTGGAACTTTCGGCAGAAACTACGATAACACCTGTACGTTACTTTTATGAAGGAAAGTGGTTTTTGGGCGGCGTTTAATCGGTAAGCGCCATGTTTAGACCACTAGCAGAATTGCGATGGTAAAACTCTTGACAGTTTTACCAATTAGGGTTTCAAGATTGTTAGTCTGACGTTTGGTAAAACGTTTTTAACAGGATGTTTACCATTTGACATCGAAAGGTTCGTTTATGTCCCAGACCGCTGCTCCCAATGTCGCTTTTATTTTCGATTGCGACGGAACGCTGGTTAATAGCACCCCCGTTTGGGCCTATGCCCAGCCCGAGTTATTGCGCCGCCACGGAGTTGACGTAACAGTCGACGATTTTGCCCAGTTTGAGCATTTGTCGCTCGAGGATGAGTGCCAGGCATACCACGACACGTGGGGCATTGGCACGAATGGCGAGGAGCTCTATCGCGAGTTGAGCGACATCTTGATCGATGGGTACTCCAAGGTGCCGCCGCGCGAGGGGCTCCTGGCATTTTTGGAGCAGGCAAAGGCGGCCGGCTTTGCCATGTGCGTCGCCACGTCCACGCCGGCCGAGCTGGTGCAGTCCGCGCTCGCTGGTGCCGGACTCGACGCATACATGGAGTTTGTTACCACGACGGGCGAGGCGGGGCGCTCCAAGCAGTTCCCCGATGTGTACGAGTTGGCGCTGCGCCGCCTGGAGGAGCGCCATGGGTGCAAGTTTGAGTGCGCTTGGGTGTTTGAGGACGCCGTTTTTGGCCTAAAGAGCTCTGGGGTCGCTGGCTTTAAGCGCGTGGGCATCTATGACCCGCACGGCCGCATGAAGCGCGACGAAGTGCGTGGCAACTGCGATATCTTTATCGACAGCTACGAGGAGCTTGACCTTGCCCGTGTGCTTACTTTTGAGGGATAGGCGAGGGCTGTGGTTTGCAAGGTATTAGTGGTCTGTGGTTCGCCCGTGGTGGCGAGCGCGGATCTGTTGCGTAGGCTAGCAGGGGAGTGCGACCACGTCATCGCTGTGGACCGCGGACTCGACGCGCTGCTGGGCGCGGGACTGGGCTGCGACGTATATGTGGGGGATGCCGACACGGTGAGCGATGCGGGCCGCGCGCTGATCGATGCCGCCACCGACTTTGAAGTTGAGCGCCACGACCCGTACAAGGACTATACCGATCTTGCGCTGGCGCTCGATTCCGTCCGCCGTCGCTGGCCAGGTGCCGAAGTGGTTGCGACTTGCGCTACGGGCGGCCGTCCCGACATGGCCCTGTCCGTGTTAGGGCTACTGGCAAGCTATGCGGACGCCCCCGTCTGGATTGCCGAGGACGAGACCACGGCCCACATCCTGCACGGAGGCGAATCCTGGACTATTGAAGGCGCCGAAGGCAAGACGTTCTCCATCATCGCCATCGCCCCCAACACCGTGGTTAGCGAACTCGGCTTAGAGTGGGAGCTAAACCATTCCCCGCTAGGACTCTTGGCGGATACGGGCATCAGCAACGTCGTCAGATCAACAGCCACGATCCAAGTCCACACCGGCACCGCCATCGCTTACCTATATCATTAGGCATTTAAAGTCTGACCCAAAAAAGTCCTTGCACGTCGAGCCAACTTCCCCTATAGTATCTCGTCGTCACGGGGGCGTAGCTCAGCTGGGAGAGCGCTTGACTGGCAGTCAAGAGGTCAGGGGTTCGATCCCCCTCGTCTCCACCATCGTGAATGCAAAGGCCTTCGGAATTCCGAAGGCCTTTTTTCATGCCAAAATACCTCGCGCCACAAACCCCACCCACACCAACAAAAAGTTGCACAATTTATTTCCCATGTCTGTACATAGTTTGTTAGACAAACGTGATTATCAGTGCAGCTCGCCGTTCCATTTGCGCTTCAGGATCGCCCTTAATCACCGCTCGCACCCCAATATCCTGCGCCAACGTGAACAACATCCAAAAACAACCCCCTTAAGCACGCCAAATGAACGATATGTTGTCCAACGCAACCCAAATCAGTTTCGCTACCAGTTTGTGCTAGGATACCTAACGTTACATGAGTTCAACTGTGCTCACGGCTCTAACAGGCCACATAGCACGGGGTTGATCAGCATCCGGTCGTAACGGCGGTGTTAGAAATACCACGAGCTCCAATAAAGAAGTCATGCGACTTTTTAATTTGCATCGATTTAGATATGAGATGCAAATACTTGTTAGTAAGCATGACAAAACGTAGCAGTCCTATAGCTGTTTGCGTGCGGTCCAGTTTTGTACTCGCTTGACTGGTTCGCACGCAGCCAGCTGGGGTCACGGTCATTTTTGCGATACACGTCCGCGACTCTAGCAACTGCATTTGTACATACCGTTCACGGTGGGGCAGAGCCACGTGCTTGTCTAACTGGGCTCAGGGTTTGAATATGGAGCGCCTTCGCGCACAAGCGCCCTGGCGAAGCCATACCCAAACCCCGTGAGCCACACGTAAGACAGCAAGGGGGTGGTGCTCGTGTGGTATGTGATCCAGGTCATTAACGGTCGCGAAGACGCAATGCGCGAGCGCATCGAGCGTGTGGTGCCAGCTGGTGCCATGCAGGAGCTCTTTTATCCCCAATTTCAAACCGAGATTAAGGTACACGGCGAATGGGTCAACACGACCAAGCCGCTCTTTCCCGGATATCTCATCTGCGATACGGCAGATCCCCGCACCGTGCAACAGTATCTGTTACGCATGGACGACTTTGCCCGGGTGCTATCCCAGGACGGTCAGTTTGTGCCGCTGGCAAAAGAAGAGGTCCAGCTTATTGGCGGCTTTACGCATAGGGGAGACCGCGTAGTGCCCATGAGCGAGGCCTTAAAAGACGGCGACCAGGTCTTAGTGACGGCAGGTCCGCTGCTGGGCCACGAGGGCCTTATCAAATCCATTAACAGACGCAAGAGCACTGCTTATTTGGAGCTCGACCTGTGCGGCCGACGCGTAACCACCCGCGTTGGCGTTGCCGTGCTTTCAGCCGAGCAGCGCGTCATGCGCAACCTTAAAAAGGCGATCGCCTAGTTGCAGGCGATCGCTACACAGAACAGGGAGGATCCCCGACCCGGGGACGAGGTCTTGGAAGAAAACGTGTCGGATAAAACTCAATTTGCAACGGATGCGCCTGCGGGGGCAGCGCTCATTGCTCAGGCCATGGACCGACGCGAGGGCGCCGGCCGCTACAAGGCTATGCAGTCCATCATGGACTGGGATCGTTCGCGCCTGGCCTACCGGGCCATAAAGCGCACGTTCGACATCGTGTTCAGCGGTGCTGTGCTCGTCGTAATCGCGATTCCCAGCTTGGTGCTGGCGGCGCTCATCCGTCTGGAGAGCGAGGGCAGCCCCTTCTACAGCCAGATCCGAGTGGGACAGACCCGCCCCGACGGAAGTCTGACCACGTTCCGCATGTGGAAGTTCCGCTCCATGTACAGGGACGCCGACGAACGCCTCGCCGAGCTCAAGGGGCAGAACGAGATCGCCGGCGCGATGTTCAAGATGAAGGAGGACCCCCGCGTCACCAAGATCGGGAAGTTCATCCGCAAGCACTCCATCGACGAGTTCCCGCAGTTCCTCAACGTATTCCTGGGCCAGATGTCCGTCGTGGGCCCGCGCCCGCCGCTGCCGCGCGAGGTGGAGCAGTACACCGAGTATGACCTGCAGCGTCTGGCCGTCAAGCCGGGCATCACTGGCTGGTGGCAGGTCACCGAACGCAATTCGACGGGATTCGACGGTATGGTCCGTCGCGACTTGGAATATATCGCCAAGCGGGGCGCTTTGTTCGATTTGAAAATAATCCTACTCACAGTGATTGAGGTTGTCAGCGGAAATGGTGCTTTCTAAAGATACCCAAGAGAAATACGAGGACGCTAGTTTTAACGCTGGTCTGCCAAAGCGCGTCGAAGTGCTCGGTACGCCCGTCGACCCGTGGACGATGGAGCAGACCGTCGAGGCGACCAATGCCCTCATCAAGGAGGGGCGCTTCGCTCATTTGATCGGCGTGAACGCCGACAAGTTGCTTCAGATGCGTGACGATCCCGAGATGGATGCGTGCGTGCGCCGCTGCGAGATCGTAAACGCCGATGGCGCGTCCATGGTCATGGCCGCCAAGAAGCTGGGCGTGGACTTGCCCGAGCGCGTGGCCGGCATCGACCTCATGTGGAAGCTGTGTGGGCTGGCCGAGCGTGAGGGGCACAGCGTCTACCTGCTAGGCGCCAAAGCCGAAGTGGTCGCAAAGACCGCCGAGGTACTGTCCGAGAGGTATCCCAATATGGTCCTTGCGGGCTACCGTGACGGCTACTTCGGCGAAGACGAGTTCGATGCCGTGGTCGCCGAGGTTGAGCAGGCCGAGCCCGACATCGTGTTCGTGGGCATCACCTCGCCCAAGAAGGAACGCCTGATCGAGCGTTTCCGCGAGCTGGGCGCCAAGGGCGCTTTCGTGGGCGTGGGGGGTTCGTTCGACGTGGTCTCCGGCAACATCCCGCGCGCCCCGATGTGGATGCAGCGCGCGAACCTGGAGTGGCTCTTCCGCATGATGCAGGAGCCCAAGCGCCTGGTGAAGCGCTACGTGGTCGGCAACACCCGTTTCTACATGCTTCTCCGCAAGGAGTCAAAGAGGAGCAAGGCCAATGACTAAGAAGAAAGTAATGCTCGTCTTCGGCACCCGCCCGGAGGCAATCAAGATGTGCCCGCTCGTCAACGAGCTGAAGGCGCGCACGGATGAGTTCGAGACTGTGGTGACCGTGACCGGCCAGCACCGCGAGATGCTCGACCAGGTGCTGCGCGTCTTCGACGTGACTCCCGACCACGACCTTGCGATCATGAAGCCGGGCCAGACGCTGTTCGACGTGACGTGCGACGTGCTGCTCAAGCTCAGGGCCGTCCTCGAGGACGAGAGGCCCGACGTCGTGCTCGTGCACGGAGACACCACGACAAGCTTCGCCGCGGCGCTCGCATGCTTCTACCTGCAGATCCCCGTGGGGCACGTCGAGGCGGGCCTGCGCACGCACGACATCTACAGCCCCTGGCCGGAGGAGTTCAACCGCCAGGCGGTCGATATCGTGAGCGAGTACTACTTCGCCCCCACTGAGGCCAGCAAGCAGAACCTGCTGGACGAGGGCAAGCCGGAGTCGAAGATCTGGGTCACCGGGAACACCGGCATCGACGCCCTGCGCACCACCGTGCGCGGGGGCTACTCGCACCCCGAGCTCGACTGGGCGGAGGGCTCCCGTCTCATCCTCATCACGGCGCACCGCCGCGAGAACCTGGGCGAGCCCATGCACCGCATGTTCCGCGCCATCCGCCGCGTGATGGAGGAGCACCCCGACACCAAGGCGATCTACCCCATCCACATGAACCCACTCGTCCGCAAGGCGGCGCACGAGGAGCTCGACGGCTTCGACAGGCTCCACATCATCGACCCGCTCGAGGTTCTCGACTTCCACAACTTCATGGCCGCGAGCCACCTCATCCTCACCGACTCGGGCGGCATCCAGGAGGAGGCGCCGAGCCTGGGCAAGCCGGTGCTCGTCATGCGCGATACCACCGAACGTCCCGAGGGTGTGGCGGCCGGCACGCTGAAGCTCGTGGGCACCGAGGAGGACGTCATTTACCGTGAGTTCAGCCGCCTGCTCTCTGACGAGTCTGAGTACGAGGCCATGAGCCACGCCTCCAACCCCTACGGAGACGGGCATGCGAGCGAGCGGATTGCGGACGTGCTGGCAGGCCGGTCGCGATGATTCGGGTCCTGCACATCATTCAACAGCTAGGGCCCGGAAGGGGCGGGGTGAGGACCTTCGTCTCCACGATGCTCGATTGCCCGGCTCCCGATATCGAGCAGAGCGTGCTGTCGGTGGGAAGAGTCGAAGGGGACAGGTTCGGAGAGCGATTCTTCGGTCCTTTAATCGATAGCTACAGCCCGCTATTGGTTGGCACTCTGGGTGCGAAGCGCCTTGGCGCTTTTCTGTCGAAGCACCGTTTCGACATCGTTCAGATTCACACGAACAATGCGCTCGGCTTCGTCTTCGCCTCTGAGGCCAAAAAGACCGGAGTTCCCTCGCGCATCGTGCACTGCCATAACAGCGCGCTTGGCAGCACCTCGCGTTTGAAGAATATGGTCAACGTGGCCATGATAGAGAGGTTTCTCCCGTCGGCGAGTGAGCGCTGGGCATGCAGCGAGGTCGCAGGTGAATATCTCTTTCAGGGCGCTGGCTATGCCTTGGTGCACAACGGGGTCGATTCCGATAAATTCCGATTCTCGTCCTCTGACCGGGCTGCCGTTAGACATCGGCTTGGGATCCCGGGCGATGCCACCGTCATAGGGTTTGTTGGGGCGGGTATTCCTGCAAAAAACACACTGCGCGCCCTCGATATCTTCAATCAGCTGCGCTCCAGTGAGGCCGATTCCCGCCTTCTGCTCTTCGGCCAAGCCGAGGAACTTCCCCTTGCGAAGGAGAGGGCGGCTGAATTGGGGCTGGGCGAATCGGCGGTTTTCATCGGTACTGTTGACGATATCTGGAGGTACTACAGCGCCATGGACGCGCTGCTCGCCCCCTCTTTCCACGAGGGGCTCCCGATTGCCTTCATTGAGGCCCAGGCAAATGGACTGCCCATCCTCAGCTCTGACGCGGTTACCCAGGAGGCCGATCTGACGGGCCTTCTCAAGCGAGCAGGGCTTTCGCTTTCCGACAAGGAGTGGGCCGATTTGCTGGAAGCCTGCGCCGGCAAAAGGGAAATTACCGCCAAGGTCGACTACGTTCCGTTTCTCGATAAAGCGGGTTACACCACGCGGTCGCTCTACAAGCAGCTCTCTGATCGCTATAGATATATGACTAAAGGGGCGTAATATGCCGACTGAATATTTATCCATGCAAGAGGTGAAAGATGCCGAACTACGTCTCCTTCGCATTTTCGACTCCTACTGCCGAGAGAACAATCTACGATACTCAATGGGCTCCGGAACTCTGCTCGGTGCGGTTAGGCACAAGGGGTTCATTCCCTGGGATGACGATATCGATGTCGTTATGCCTGTTGAGGATTATAGGAAATTTCTAAAAAGTTTCGGTTCACGTGCTGGAGCAGAGTTATCACATGTCAAGCTTGCCAGCCAGCTGAACTCTAAAGTTTCTGCTGCGATTCCTTTTGAAAAACTGGTTGATACCAGCATTGAAGTAAAGTCTGCATTCATTGCAGAGGGAATCCGCGAATATGTGTGGATCGATATCTTTCCGATTGTTTCTTTCGAAAGTGAAGCCGAAGCCAGCAAGGCCTGGGATGCAGCAGTTCGATATAAGTACCTGTTCCAAGCATCAAGATGGAGCTCGGGACAGCCAGGAGTTGCTGGCTGCTTCAAAACCGTCTTCGGCACGCTTGCCAGGCACACCCCTCTGCAACAGTGGGCTCTCGGTAAGCTAAGAACGATGACGGATAACGGTTGCTTTTCGACTATCGGCACTGCTGCCAATCTAGCTTGGGCGGTCAGTCAGTCGCTGGAGGTTTTCCCAGCAAGCCTGTTTAGCAACTTGGTTGAATACGAATTCGAAAATGAACAGTTCTTTGGCTTTGAGGATGCGGACCGCTATCTCTCGATAATGTACGGGGACTATATGTCACTTCCGCCTGCCGACAAACGTATTGCGCATGAGTTGAAGGCCTGGCGTGTCAGCGCTTCCAACAACTTCGACCCTACGAGCAGCGGAAGCACCGATGAATAGGATTGCTAAGGCTCTTAAATGGGGCGCCTCCGCCCTACGGGTGCTAAGGGTGCGCATTGTGGCCGGAAATCGGCTCAAGATCGCCTCAGGCAAACCATTGTACCTGGGCAAGGGCACACGGTTGATTTTGGGCGAGGGCGCCTCCCTCAGCATCGGTGCGGGCGTTTATTTGAGCCCTGAATGCATCGTACAGGTCAATAAAGGCGCAACTTTAGTACTGGAAGACGGCGTCTACATGAACGAGGGCTGCCGAGTGACGGTAGTCGAATCCGCCCGCATCGGTGCAGACACGCTCCTTGGTCCTAATGTCCAGATTTATGACCACGACCACGAATTCGATCGCAGGGGGGGTTAGCTCGAAGTTACTCCACGCGCCGGTTTCGATCGGTCATCGTTGTTGGCTTTGCGCTAATACGGTCGTTACGCGCGGCTGCACGATTGCGTGTTGCTCTCTTGTTTCAGCGAACTCTGTTGTCACGCGCGACCTTAACGAAGCGGGCGCTCTGTACGCCGGGGCGCCCGCTCGGTTGATTAAGAGATACGACTAGAAGGCCTATTTAAACGTGGATCAAAATCTGAAATTAACCCTAATCGTGCCCGTGTACAACGTTAGACGCTATCTTAAACGGTGTGTCCGCTCCATTCTGGAACAGTCGTACTCGGTGTTCGAGGTACTGCTCATCGACGACGGGTCGACCGACGGGTCGGGCGAGCTGTGTGATCGACTCTCCTTTGAGAACGATCGCGTGCGAACAGTGCATAAGGAGAACGCAGGGCTTGGTTTCGCGCGTAACACGGGACTCGATAATCTGCTTCCAGAGACCACACATGTTATGTTCGTTGATTCCGACGACTGGCTCGAGTCCGACATGGTCGAGACGTTCGCCCGCGCCATCGAGGACACAGGAGCGGATTGTGTTCTTGGTGGGTTCACCAAGCGCGACGGAGAGGGAAACCCTCAGTTCGAGTTTAAGCTCGAGGATGCCGTGTGGGAAGGTGAAAGACTGGCGAAGAGGCTCGTCCCCCGCGTGTGCGGCAGCGCGCCCGAGGCGTCCGACTCGATTCCAATGTCGGCATGTTCGTCTATATTCGCAAAGTCGAACATAGACGAACATGCTCTGCGCTTTCCCTCAGAGCGCGAGGTAATCAGCGAAGACTTCGTCTTTAAATACAGGTACCTCCGGACTTGCAACAAGGTGGTGACGACGAGTTGCGTGGGATATTCGTACCGCACGAATCTCTCCTCACTCACCACTTCTTATAGACCGGATCGCTTCGACGCTTGTCTGTTCTTCTACGACTACGCCCTTCGACTTGTGGCAGGCTCGCCTTCGGAGGCGGAATGCGTTTTGAGGTTAAAAAAGACCCTGTTTATCAATATGAAGATGTGCATTTCGCAGGAAGTGCCTCGCGTAAGCGGTAAGAGCCGCCGCGACGCCTGCCGTGCCATACGCACTATGGCGGTCGACGAACGTCTGCTGAAAGTGATTAATGACTACCCATGCGAGAGACTCGGCTTTAAGCAGAAGGCCTTCGTGCAGTTGCTAAGGCACCAGGCCGTAAACGTTCTCTACATGGCTGCGGTTCAGGGGGTCATCTAGATTGGAGACGCAAACATGGCTTTGAGAGACGTGGTGAGGAAGGTTTACAACAAGCTCCTCGTGAATAACGAGGGGTATTTGAAGTACCTACGTTCATGCGGCGTCACTATTGGTGAGGACGTCACGTTCCATTGCCCCGGCGACACGCGCGTCGACATCACCGACCCGCATCTTCTGACAATCGGCGACCACGTTAACCTCACGGGGCCCATTACTATCCTTACCCATGACTACGGCTGGTCAGTAGTCAAGGGCAAGACGGGCGAAATTCTGGGCAACGAGAAACCGGTCACCATCGGCAACAACGTCTTCGTCGGGTGGGGCGCCACCATCCTTTGCGGCACGACTATCGAGGACAACGTGATTATCGGCGCCCATGCTGTGGTGAGCGGTCATGTCGAGGGCAATTCTGTTTGGGGGGGGTGCCCGCTCGGCGAATCTGCTCATTGGAACACTATCGGGAGAAGAGAGCCGCAGCGCAGGTCGAGGAAGCCAAGGAATACGTGCGGAGATTCCGTTCAAGGTGGGGCCGCAATCCCAAGCCCGAGGAGATTCGTGAGTACTTCCCGCTATTCGCAGACCCCGAGCATCTCTGCGGTGTGCATGAGTCGCAGGCGAGCTTGATGGGGACGTGGGATGAGAGCCTAAAGTGGATGAAGAGCGCTAAACAATACAAGGATTACAACGACTTCATCGATGACTGTAAATAAAGCACGATCATCCCGCGCTTTCAGAAAGGATGAAATGTCAATAGATAAATCGGTGCGGAAAATGAGTGTCCGTCTGACCGTCGATGAATTCGCATTCATCGTCAGCATGGGCATCGCGCTTAACACTCAGGTAGCGGGTTACGACATCCCGAATGTTGTCGTATACGGGATATCCGTTTTTTGGATCGTCGTTGCTTTATCAAGGACCGTTTCTACTAGCGGCCCTCTCAACCGAGGGCTTAAGCCACTTGGAATAAGGTTCGCACTGCCAAAAATGCTGATTCTGCTGTATTCCTACTTTCTATTTGTTACGGGCCTATCATCCTCGGGGCACCCAGGGGGTTTCAATCAGTTCATTGCTGTTGCACTCCCAATCGCGTCTGTTTATCTTTATGGCAAAAAGACCATCGATCTTGTCTTTTATTCATGCCTCGTCTCGTTTCTTTTTGTTGTTCCGTATACGTGCATGATTGCGGGTATTGGTTGTCTAGTCGCACCCATTGAAGCTATGTTTAATTCTTTGGCGTTCAACCCATTCGAAACGCATCAGTTTACCTTCACTGCTGCCTTCTTGTCGGTTTATTACCTCTTGATCGATTGCGAACGGGGGAGGGGAATCAAAACAATTGCGTCTCTTACAATGTGCTTCATGGGTTTTAAGCGAATTGTCCTTCTTGCGATCGTCGTGGTTGTTGTGGCCCACGTTATTCATAGTCATTTAGGGAAGAAAGCCGGGGCGCAGATTTACTCGGCTGGTTTGTTTTTGCTGGCAGTCTGCTGTTTCGTCTTTGTCGTGCTGTTGTATAACGGCTTCATCTCTAGCTGGATGTCGGGTCACTCTCTAAATGTAATGGGTAGAAATTACTATTGGCAGGTCACCGTTGACAATAGTGTGTTTAGCCCTCTCTATATCGGTGCGGGTGTCAACTCGCTTACGCATTTGTTTACGACAACTTATTCTTACCTGCATGTCGGTGGAGTCCATTGCGACATCCTTAAGTATTACTATGAAATTGGTTTTTTCGGATTTCTTTGCTGGCTCGGATATTTTCTTGTCTATCTCCCGGCTTGGATTCACAAGGTGTGCGGCGAGGAAACCTTCAACGCGTATGTTCTGATCACCTTATTCATGTTCGTCCTATTTTTTACGGACAACGTCGATATTTATTACGGGTCGCAGCTCTTGTTCGCCGCAATCCCCATGGTTGTATGGTTGAAATCACGCTCCTCTTTAGAAGAGGGGGGCGAAAATGGGACGGTATAAATATCTGTTAAAAAACGTTGGGCTTCTCACAATCAGTAATTTTGCTACCAAATTGCTGAGTTTTTTCCTGGTTCCGTTATATACAAGCGTCCTAACGACTGGAGAGTACGGTACCTATGACGTCTTCTATACAACTGTCGGGGTTCTACTGCCAATTGTTACTTTAAATATTCAAGAGGGCGTGCTTAGATTCTCTTTGGATAGGGACTATGACAAAGATGGCGTTGCGACGGTTGGATTCAGGTGCACCCTCTTAGGAACCGCTCTCGTAATGGTGGGGCTGTTAATCGTTAACCGGACTGCCCTATTTGAGCTCACTCCTTTGTATTCTTTTTACTTTCTATTGATGTTCGCGTCGCAGGCCTTTTCAGGACTATTGCTCTTTTATGCGCGTGGAGTTGATAAAATTGCCGATTTATCCATCTCTGGTGTCCTCGGATCGTTCATTACGATTCTGCTTAACGTCGTCTTGCTCGTTCCCCTTAACATGGGGCTTGATGGCTATTTTCTTGCAAATATCCTTGGCCCACTTAGTCAATTTATTTTCCTTGTTATCAAGACGGGAATCCTAAAACATATACGGCTCTTTTCTGCATATAAAGTAGAGACTAAAGAGCTTATTGTCTATTCGCTCCCACTTGCTGCCAACAGCATTGCCTGGTGGGTGACAAGTGTCTCTGACCGCTACGTTGTCATATTCTTCTGTGGCTTGGCGGCAAATGGTATCTACTCAGTCGCCTCCAAGATTCCTTCGATTCTGAGCATCTTACAAAATATCTTCAGTCAAGCCTGGACCCTCTCGGTCGTAAAAGACTACGACCCTGATGACAGCAATGGGTTCTTTGCCCAGACGTATTCAATATACAACTGTATGCTCACCATTGTCTGTTCTGCGATCATCGTTTTAGATAAGGTGTTTGCCCGCTTTCTTTATGCGAACGATTTTTTCGTTGCTTGGCAGTACGTCCCCTGGCTGACGATTGCGATTATCTTCGGCGCTCTCTCAAACTATCTCGGCGGTTTTTTCACCGCTGTGAAAGACACCAAGAGCTTTGCAACATCTTCTGCTGCCGGAGCTATCACCAATCTTGTGCTGAACCTCATTTTCGTTCCTTTCTTTGGTCCTATGGCAGCCGCTATTTCCACAACTATTTGCTATGTGGAAGTTTGGATTCTCAGACTCGTTCGTGCCAAGTGCTACGTGAGGATCCGCATCAATCTCGTGCGCGATGTCGCTACTTACGCTCTTTTGATAGCTCAGTCCCTCACCCTTCTTTTAATTACTGATGAGATAGGTATGTATGCGCTCTTGTTCGCACTTTTTATCGCCGTCCTAGTTCTCTACGCGAAGGACCTTGCCGATGTGATGAAGAAGTTGTTTTCGATAAAAGGAGTTAGGTGATGGTAATGCCTTTAACTGAAGTCATAAAAAATACGGCTAAGCCAATTTGGTTTAGTATTAAAGATATTCCCGAGGCACCGAAACGGCTCGACGGAGTTCGACTTTCTCGCAAGGCTGAGATCGATTATCGAAAAGTAGTTCTTATATGCAACATGGGCCGTGGCTACTTATGCAATCCGAAATATATTTCCGAGGCGTTGAATAGACTTTATCCTGGTAAATTCGACCTCGTTCTTCTATTGAACGAACCTCAAGACGATATTCCTTCTTACGTTCGCCAAGTTGCCTACGGGAGCCATCAAGCTCGTTACGAGTTGTCGACTGCAAGATTCTGGATAGACAATTGCCGTCGATCGAAGTACGTTCCAAAAAGGAAAGATCAAATCTACATTCAGACCTGGCATGCTTATCTTTCGCCTAAACGCGTTGAGGGGGACGTTGCCGAGCACCTTCCCTATGAATATGTTCGCGATGCCAAGCGAGATGGAAATGATACGGACCTGATGTTCGCAGACAATCGCCTCTATGAGGATGTCTATCGGAGGGCGTTTTGGTACAGCGGGCCTATTGTTAGGTGCGGTAATCCCAGGAACAGGCCTTTGGTTCTAGGTGATGACATAGCTCGAAGAAAAGTCCGTAATATTCTGGGAATTCCTGAGGATGAATTACTTTGCGTCTATGCTCCCACTTTCAGGCGTAACGAAGAGATGGATGCCTACCGCTTTAACTATGATGCTTTAATTCATGCGCTAAGCGAAAGGTTCGGACGTAAGTTTACATTTGCTTATCGCTTGCATCCGAATATTGCAAAATTGCACAGGCCCGATTTCTTGCAAAAGTATACAGATGCCAGCTTCTACAAAGACGCCCAGGAGCTTCTTTCAGCTACGGATGTGCTTCTGACCGATTACTCATCTATCATGGAGGATTTTATGCTTACGGGCAGGCCTGGATTCATTTATGCCCCTGATGTTGCTTCTTATAGCGATGACAGAGGCTTCTATTACTCCCTGCAGGATCGCCCTTTCCCCGTTGCTCAAAATGAGGAGGAGCTGCTTTCGGAAATCCTGAGATATAGCGAAGACGAGCACAAGCGTGATGTTGAGCGATTTTCAAAGATGATCGGTCTAGAGGACGACGGGCGCGGCGACGAGGCGATTGCCAAAATCATCAATTCCTTGGCTATCCCGGGTGTGACCGTTGAAGAGGTGATTGGTCGTGGTTAAGATCAACAAGTCCATTATCCTTGCTGCCGGCAAGTCGTCCCAGTTTTTCCCGCCGCTGTACGACAAGCCCAAGGGGCTTTTCGAATATAAGGGCGAGGTACTCATCGAGCGGCAAATCCGCCAGCTTCGTGAAGCTGGCGTCGAGGACATCACAGTGGTTGTGGGCTACGAGAAGGAGCAATTCTTCTATCTCGAGGACAGGTTCGGCGTCGACCTGGTGGTGAGCACCCGCTGGGCAGACGAGTCGAACCTCTCGAGCCTGGACATCGTTCGCGACCGCCTGGGCGGCTCCTTCCTGTGCTGCGCCGACCACTGGTACGCTGAGAACCCGTTCGTCGGCTTCGGCGGCGGGGACCGCTCCGTGCGCATGGCGCGCGAGCAGGAAGACGCCACGCGCGAGCTCGTCGCGGACGTCTGCGACGACGGGCGGCTGGCGAACCTCCGCTGCGGAGCCCCCTCGGGCACTTGCATGGTGGGCGCGGCATATATCGCGCCCGAGTGGGCGGAGCGGTTCTTCGGGCTCTACGACCGCGAGCGCGGGTACATCGGCGTCAAGGGCCTCCTGTGGGAGCAGTTCTGGGGCCGGCATGCCGACGAGCTGCCGCTCTTCGCCGTCGACGCCCCCGAGGGCATGCTCGAGTTCGACAGCATGGAGGAGCTCGGCGAGGACGGCGTGCTCGCGAACGTGAGCCCCGCCGCAATCGCCAACATCTGCCGCCTGCTCTCGTGCGCGCCCGAGGAAATAACCCACATCAAGCCGCTGAACGCGGGCCTGACGAACGTCTCGTTCTCGTTCCACCTCAGGCACCAGAAGTACGTCAACAGGCACCCGGGCGTGAGCTCTTCCGCCCTGGTCGACCGCGACGCCGAGGTGGTGGCCGAGCGCACGGCTATGGAGCTGGGCATCGACCCCTCCGTCATCGACATCAGCCCCGAGGGCTGGAAGCTCTCGCGCTTCGTGCCCTCGTCGCGGTCCTTCGACTACGAGGACCCCGCGGACCTCGCGGCGGGCGTGGGGCAAATCCGCGCGTTCCACGAGAGCGGCGCCTCCTGCGCGCTCGCGGTCGACCTCCTCTCCGAGGGCGACCGCCTGCTCGAGCTCGCCTCCCCGAGGAAGGGCGAGGCCGTGGGGCGCCTCGCCGGCCTGAGGCGCCGCCTGGGCCGGGTTTGGCACCACGTGGAGCTCGACGAGTGGCCGAAGGTGCTCTGCCACAACGACACGTACGCGGTCAACTGGATCGTCGGCGACGGGGGCCTGTGCATGATCGACTGGGAGTACGCTGGCATGAACGACCCGATGAACGACCTGGCGACCATGGTGGTGCGCGACGGGCTCTCGCGCGAGAAGGGCGACGAGATCCTGGCGCTGTACTTCGGTCGCGAGCCGAGCCCCGGGGAGAGGCGCCACGCCTACGGCGTGTTCGCGCTGTGCTCCTGGTACTGGGTGTGCTGGTGCCTGTTCAAGGACACGCTGGGCGAGGACGGCTTCTTCATGCTGCGGAGCTGGCGCGCCCTCAACCTCTACCTCCCGCTTGCACTCGAGATGTATGGAGATAATTAGAGATGAACGTAGCGATAATACTAGCAGGCGGCCGCGGCACCCGGGTGGGCGCCGACGTGCCCAAGCAGTTCATAGAGGTCCTGGGGCGCCCCGTGCTGTCCTACACCATCGAGAGGTTCCAGAACCACCCCGAGGTCGACGCGATAGAGGTGGTCTGCCGCAAGGGCTACGAGGACGAGCTGCGCGCCATCTGCGACGCCGGCGGCTTCGACAAGGTCCGTTGGGTGGCCGAGGGCGGCAGGGAGTTCCAGGACTCCGTCATCAGCGGCCTCAGGAACCTCGAGGGCGAGATCTCCGACGACGACCAGGTGCTCGTCCACTACGGCGCCAGCCCGTTCGTCTCCGACGAGGTCATCTCCGACGCGATACGCGTCTGCGGGCTGCACGGCAACGCCAGCCCCGCGCACAGCCAGGTGTACCTGACCGCGACCCCGGGCGACGGCGAGGGAACGAGCGGGTTCGTGGACCGCGACGAGGTTATGTGCCTGAACTCCCCGCAGGCGCTGCGCTACGGATACGCCAAGTGGGTCTACGAGGAGGGCGCCCGCCGCGGGCTTCTGGAGAAGGTGGAACCGCACACCACGAGCCTGATGTTCGCGATGGGGGAGCGCGTATGGTTCTCCAAGGGCTCGACCGCGAACATCAAGATCACGACGGCCGAGGATCTGAGGCTGTTCAAAGGATGGATTCTGGCTGCGGATGATCTGGAGTGATTCCCTTCCTTGCCCGTCTTGGCCAGTATGTGCAGATTTTATTGAGCGTACGATTTCAATGGGTTTTCTTGAAGCTTTAAAATTCATGACCTTAAAACAAAGGAGTAAGTGTGTACTACGTTAACGAGAGGCTCGTGAACCTTCATCGCATCTTTGACCAGAACAAGCGCGAGGGTTACCTCAGACTTGATCTGAACGAGAACCCCGAGGGACTATCTCAAGAGTTCATCGACGGGGTTCTTTCGGGGGTGACGCCTGAAATGGTAGCCCAGTACCCGGAGACACTTGAGTTTACTGAATTCCTTGCTGGAAGACTTGGTACGGACATCGAGCATCTGTCGCTTGTTAACGGGTCTTCCGAGGGTATTCGCAACATCATTGAGGCCTTCACTGCACCTAGCGGCGAGATCGTTTGTGTATCGCCCTCTTATGCGATGTTCGAAGTGTACTCGAAGATGTATGGGCGCAATTTTGTGCCGGTTCCTTACAGGGATGACCTAACCATCACGGTTGATGATGTGATTTCCAAAATCAGCGATGACACGCAGCTGCTAATTCTTGTTAATCCGAATAACCCCATGGGCAATGCTTGGAGCGAGACCGAGATGACGCGCTTTTTCGAGGAAGCGGAACGCCGTCAGATTACTGTCCTCGTTGACGAGGCATACCATTATTTCTGCCCCGAGACTTCCATTAATTACGCCCTTACCCATGAACATGTATTTGTAACTCGTACTTTCTCGAAGCTATTCTCGCTTGCTGGAGCTCGTTTAGGCTATGTAGCAGGATGGCCTGAGGGAGTTTCCCTCGTACAGAAGCTGAATACTCCCCACAATGTAAATATGTTTGCCATGCTCTTCGCAAAGAAAATCATGGAAACCGAAGGCATGCTCGATTCCATGATCGAGAATCAGCTTGCCGGCAAGCAGTGGCTCGTTGAGCAACTTGACAGTAATGGCTATGAATATCGAAGCAGCGAAGGCAATTTTATGTTCATTAAGCCGTTTAGCGATGCTTCTGAAATCGTTCGCCGTATGAAGGCCGAGAAGGGCATCCTCATTAAGGAATATGACGGTATTGGCGCTTTTGGCAGCTGCCTGAGGGTTACCACTGGTCCTAAGCGTTCGATGGAGCGATTCATGGAAGCGCTGATTGAGTTGGACAAGGCCTAGCCATGACTAAGGTCATTACCTACGGAACCTACGACCATCTTCATCACGGGCATGTCCGCCTGTTGGAGCGTGCTAAGGCCTTAGGTGACTATCTAATCGTTGGCGTTACGTCGGATGACTTTGACAAACAACGCGGCAAGATTAACGTTCAACAATCGCTTGAAGAGCGTATTGCAGCAGTGCGTTCAACCGGGCTTGCGGACAAGATTGTCGTCGAAGAGTACGAAGGCCAGAAAATCGACGACATCAAGCGCTATGGAGTCGATATCTTTACTGTGGGATCAGATTGGGAGGGCCAATTCGATTATCTGAATGAGTACTGCAAAGTTGTGTACCTCGAGCGCACCAGTGGTGTCTCTTCTACGGAAATCCGAAGTTCAGTTAAACTACGCTGCGGTTTAGTTGGATATACCGACTATATGAATCGCGTTTTTACTGAATGCGGTTTGGTAAATGGTCTCGAGGTTGTCGGCATTTGTGTTGAAGATCGCAGCTTGCTAGATGAGGGTCCACTCGGAGCCAAGCTTGTAACGGATGATTACGGTAAGTTATTAAATGCGGTTGACATTGTGTATATTCACTCGCATCCTGATCGGCATTATGAACAGGTGAAACGAGCCTTAAATGCCGGCAAGCATGTGATGTGCGAAGCGCCTATCGCAAAGAGCGCTAAGGAATGCAGCGAGCTTTTCGCATTAGCCGACGACCGAGGCCTTGTGTTGATGGACTCGCTGCGCACGGCATACTCAACCGCCTACGCACGCATGCTGTTGTTGGTCACCGGTGGACGTATTGGTGAGGTCGTTTCGGTCGATGCCACTATAACCAATCTTAAGACCAATCGCGCTCCTTTTGATACGCGTCGCGACACTGCTTGGAGCAGCATGACGGCATGGGGGCCGACGGCCTTATTGCCAATCTTCCAGATACTAGGTACTAAACCTAACTCGGTGCGCATTTCGTCCTTGTGCGAGAAACACGACAAGACTTTCGATGAGTTCTCGAGGCTTGACGTTGAGTTTCCAAACGCCGTGGCAACAGCAAAGGTCGGCTCAGGCGCTAAGTCTGAGGGCAGTCTAGTTGTATCGGGCACAAAGGGCTACATATATGTTCCTGCGCCCTGGTGGAAGACTGATTATTTCGAAATCCGTTACGAGAACCCAGCCGATAACAGACGTTATTTCTATCAGCTAGACGGGGAAGGTATTCGCTTTGAATGGGTTTCTTTCCTAAGAATGATCGCCGATGTCGAAAAGGGCATCACAGGTGAAGAGGCACTTCGCCGCGAAGGCGGCATTGATCGCGATATCACCAAAGCCACCTGTGAAGTTATAGGCGCATTCGAACGCGGCGAGAGCGTAAAGTATCTAGAAGTTGCATGATAGCTTTCGCCTTTAGTTTTTTACTAATAAACAATACAGAGCACAATGATATTCGTTGGCATTTTCGATAATGTCATGCGATGGTAGAGAGTGTCGATGACCTGAACCTAATTCAAGATGCTTCAGCTGTCATTCAGTAGGGGTGTCTCGGCAAAAGCTGAGGCACCCCTACCTCTATTGAAAGATCTCTTCCTATCATTCTATGCTCTATGATATTTCCGATTTATCATCGCCTAGTCATCAACTGGGAAAGCGGTCATTCCCCCTTCTAGAAGGTATCCCATAGTTCGCCGCAAGCGCTGCATAACTCTTGTCATAGTGAAAGGACTGATTCGACAGCGATAGTTCACGAGTATCTGCACTGTTTTTAACGTAACTAACAATCTGAATTTCCTTATATCAAGAGCAAAATCTATTGGCAGGTCCATCAGTTTTTCAGCAGAGACGGTAGTGTCGCGAAAGTTGGTGTAGCGCCCGATCAGAAGCGAGTCGGCTCGGCGTCCTGGAACCTGGAACACGGTTGATATCCTATGCCGCCTCGATCCTGTCCGCAAGCTCGAGGCCCGATTCGATCATCTTCCTGGCCTCCGCCTCCAGCCGCGCCCAGTCGACCGTCCCGTCGATCCCGCGCGTGCGGCCCTCGTCGTAGAGCCCGCCCATCTTTGCCTCCGAGAAGTACCTCGACTCCTGCCACATCTCGTCCTGCTCGCACATGACCGCGCCGGCCAGACGCGCCAGCGATGCCGTCGAGGGGAACGCCTGCACCACCCTCGATCTGCGCTTTATCTCGCGGTTCGTCCGTTCCTGGACGTTGTTGGCGCGCAGGCGCTTCCAGTGCGACGGCGGAAAGTCGAGCTATGCCAGGGCGTCCGGCTCGGCCTCCTCGAGGATCGCCGCCACCCTCGGGCAGCACCCTTCCAGCATGTCGCACACCGCGTGGTACATGGCGGTCACGGTGGCGGCGCCGCGCCCGCGGAACACCTGCGAGACGATCCTGCCCACGCGGCGCCTCGGCCGCCGGGAGCCCGCCTCACGCATGCAGCCGCGCATGAGGTGGACGGCGCAGCGCTGCCATGCGGCGCCCTGGAAGACCTCGCCGAGCGCGCGGACGAGACCCGGGTGGGCGTCCGAGACGACGAGCTCCACGCCGCCAACGCCGCGGTCGCGGAGCTTCCTGAGGAAGGCGGGCCACGAGACGTATGACTCGGTGTCCACCACGTCGACGCCCAGGACGCGCCTCCAGCCGTCCGCATCGCAGCCGATGGCGGTGACCACGGCGGTGGAGGCGACGCGCCCCTCGCGGCGGCACTTGACGTAGGTCGCATCGAGCCAGACGTAGGGCACCGGCGAGCCGTCGAGGGGCCTTGCGCGGAGCTCCTCGATGTCTGCGTCCAGGCTCGAGGCGATGGCGCTCACCTGGTCCTTCGAGAGTCTGGAGACGCCCATCTTCTCGGCCACCCTCTGCACCTTGCGGGTGCTCGTGCCGGTGGCGTACATCTCGGCGACGGCGGCGACGAGGGCGCAGTCCACGCGCTGGTAGCGCTCGAGCGCGTCGTCCGGGAAGAAGCTGCCGGTGCGGAGCTTCGGGATGCGCAGCGTCAGCGTGCCGACGCAGGTGGCGAGGACCCTCTCCCGGTAGCCGTTTCGGCTGTTCGCCCCGCCACCGCACAGCTGGTCGGCCTCGGCGTCCATCACGGCGTTCACGACCTGCTTGGCGAGCCTGCGAAGCAGCTCCTGCATGTCGATGGCGCCGTCGTCGAAACGGGGCATGACGAGCATGTCCGGCGTCGGGTCTGATAAGATTTCCATAGCGGTCATCGTCCTTTCCTAGAACCTGTTGTTGTGGTGATTTCAGATTCTAGGACGAAGGCCGTTCTTCGTTAAACGGGCGCTGGGGTGCCGCCCTTACACCAACATTTCCGACGCGATCAGAATAAGGATGACAGCATGATTTCGAGAATGTTCGCGGGAGATACGAGGAGATTTAGTAATTCTCTTCTATAGCCTTTGCATCAGATTTAACATCGGATGATTAATTCTGATTCGCGCGATCAGCGAGGTTGAATAGGGGTCTTTGTGGTTAAGAACTTCTTTGTCACTTGCGGAGTATGTGGATGCGTGCATCGTGTGCGCGTCCAGGCTGGATTTGTTAATGACTATCCGGTTAGATACTTGTGTCCGCAGTGCCGGAACCGCATCGACGGAGCGGTTCACCTTGACCCGAGCTGCGCTTTGATTGATTTTAATCTCGACCCTGGCACGGTAGCCTCCATGGGTGGAGATTTAGATTGCGCCAGAGTTATGGTGGAGTTATCTGGTGAGCTTCCG
The DNA here is from genome assembly GCF_003459655.1 of Collinsella sp. AF19-1LB. Classification (NCBI taxonomy): domain Bacteria; kingdom Bacillati; phylum Actinomycetota; class Coriobacteriia; order Coriobacteriales; family Coriobacteriaceae; genus Collinsella; species Collinsella sp. AF19-1LB. The sequence continues at coordinate 42,413 of NZ_QRWO01000001.1, read as the reverse complement.
TCATATAAATTATCTGTAGAAAATTGTGCCTGCATGACAAGCCCCTTTATCAGAGCCTCTGGGCTGATTCCGTTTGATGAACTCAGCGAGTACGTGAGCGATATGGTTTATTGTCTTCATTATTACCGCGAAGACTGGCCTACCCTGAGGACCGCTCTTCAACTGTATTGCGATGGGCATGACGATTATGCGGATAAGGTTCTTTCGGAATTCGAGCGCAAACTGTTAGGCGAGGACAATCGACACTTTTCCTTGCTGAGCCGAATCGCGAGAATGTCTTGGCTCGGTCTCCCCATGATTGCAGGGAGCGACGCGCATGAGCGCGCTGTTGAATGCGAAAAACTCGTTTCTGGTCTAGAGGCAGAGGCGCTTTCCGGCCTAGCAGGTTACTACCTTAAAACCAATATGACTGCCAAGTCGCTGCTTGCTGAAATCAACGAAGTTCTTGATTCCGTAGCCGAATCTTATCCGGTTCTCCTCAACGGTTTTACTTTTCTTATGGCGGGAGACGCCTATGACTTGGAAAAGTACGGTACGTTCTGCTGCACTCCTAGTGATATTGAGAAGCTTTATTGTCGGGAATATGAGCTTATTGGCAGCCTGCTTGTTCTGCTTATCGGGCTCGACAACATCGAATGTAACGGGGCGTTCGATGTCATGCCCAAAGGCGTAGACCTAGGTGCAAAGTCGTTCGACAAACTTTCTGTAGCCCCTAAGGCAAAGCGATTCAACGCTGTCGGTACGGGCTCATTTACTGGCCTTATCAAGCAGTGTTGGAATCCCGTTCTGCGCAATGCATTTAGTCATAATCGGACGGATTTCGACTGCGCGACTCAATTCATTCGCACTTTGCGTGAGGATGGGACCAACGATTCTCGAGGCAACACCTATTTGCTTGAAATGGTTCGCGATTGCATTTTGATGGCTCGGGAAATTATGGTATTTCGTAGTGTCTTATTCCATTTCATTGGAAGTGGGCTGTGGTAACGATTGGGCTTAACGCTGATGTGCATGCACGGCGTAAATCGTGGTGCACATGTGCGTCAATCATCGAGCTGTGGGTGTGAAAGCGATATGCCAGCGACGGTCATCTCTGGCCATCTCCGCGTTTGCACTCGCAAGGCAAGGATTAAGGTGCGCCGCCTTAATTGGCATTGGAGCGTCGACGATCGCGTCTATAAATTTTGATGAACAGTGATATGGACTCATTGTTATAGCTAGGAGCCAAACATGGAAGCACCCGCCGTTCTCTATCATTATGCAAGCCTAGATACGCTGGCCTTGATTCTGCATAATCGAACTATCAGGTTCAGCCGGTTAGATAAGGTTGACGACCCACAAGAACAGCGTTCAGCAGACTCTCAAAATCTTGGAAAAATGAAACTCGTCAGTTGTTGGACCTCTTCTGATGAGGAGAGCATCCCCATGTGGCGCGAGTATGCTGGAGCTGAATGTGGAGTAAGAATCCAGATGAAGAGCTATCCGTTTAAGCAGTATTCTGTTTCAAATGAGAGCCTCCATATGTTATCAAGTGAAGCGGTTTTGAACGCCCCTGGTGGTTCATTTGATGGCCTTCATCTGCCCCTCGAGGACTTTTGGGATAAGAATTACCACTTTTTTGAAACGGCTCGTGATCGTGAGATTCTTCATGAGGTTGAATACACAAATGATGAGTCTCTTTTGTTTCCAAAGGTAATTAACGTATTTGAAAACGGCGGACTCGTAGCTGATTTAAATGCACTTGGAGTTCACAAAACAACTGCATGGTCGTATCAGAAAGAATGGCGCTATATCTTGACGGCTGTTCCCATAGGTATCGATTCCGTAATAAACGTTCGGTTAGATCAGATTCTCAGAGCAACTGATGTCGTGCTCGATAAATGCGACCCCGGAATCCCGCCCTTTTACGATCTTGCTATCTCCGATGAAGCTTTTTCATCAATGAAGATCGTTTCTTCTCCAAAAATGACACCTGGCAACCGCGTGATTCTGAACGCGTTGATAGAGAAATACGCACCCGGTATTGAGGTTGCAGAGAGCTCGATTGAACTTTCTTGAGTCGACAACCACGCGTAACCCAAAGATATCCCCGCGTTTGTCTATGGCAAGATACGCCGGCTTTCATTACCGATTGTTAGTAACCGTGGCAACAAGAATAGGGCCAATACTGAAATTAGACTCGAAAGCTGTTCCAGATGAACTTCAAGGATGAAGGTGTAAGTGGACAACTGTTTAACTGGAGACATCATCCACTGCAGTACGTGTCAAGGGAGGAGGAGACAATGGACCTAAGGAATCTACCTGAGTACATCTCAGCGATTGTGGCAATCATCGCATTGCTCATTTCTTGTTACCAAGCTCGTCTCAGTAATAAACAGTCTCTATTCAATCGACGTTTAAATATATGGATAACCGTCGATAAATTCATAAGTGTTTACGCAAAAAACGCGAAGAACTTGGAACATGATGACGAACCGCAAATGGCTATCGACCTACTATTTGTATGGCTGACTAACACCACGTACCTGCAATCAATTTCAGCCTCAATTAATAAGGTGTTAGATGCCGACCTTCAACTCAAATTGCATTTAAAACTTGATGAAATGAGATCGCTCGCCATGGAGGCGAGATTTTGCTTCAAGGGAAAGAGTGGAGAGGCAATTGCCGAATTCATAGAAGCTTATCAATCCCTTTTGCTTTCAATGTATCAGTATCAGATTCTATTTACTAAGATGCTCCAGAATGCAAGGGAATATCAATGGACGCTTGAACAGTCTTCTGAAAAGTTACATGAGCCCGATCAACGGAAAGATCTCTTTGAGAAAGAAAATGCTCTTGCCGATTCATACAAGACTCTATGTCAGCAAAACATACGAGGTGCGATTCAGCACCAAATAAAATTAACAGGCCCCATGTGGTGCTGGGTGAATTGATGGATTACGGGATGATTAGTAATGCAATGGGTTAGATAACGCGACTTACCGCACCTACCCCAAGCTGCGGTAAGTCGCGTCGGCTATCGGGATATGGCGCACCGCCCTTTCGGTCGGGTTCCATCTGTCCCTGGCCTGGTTGACCCGGAAGGGGTAGACGTACCAGTCGAGCTAGGCCTGCAGGTTCCGCGGCGACATCCCCGTGAAGCGCCAAAGGTAGCGCTTGAGCCAAGAGCACAGGTCGTTCGCCATCTCCATCCGCTCTAGGTAGACCGGGTCGTTCACGTCGGCCCTGTGTGCCTTGCTCTCGAGCCCGCCGTCCCTGACCAACGCGTTGTGCGCCTACTCAAGGTCGTGGATGGACAGCGACCCGGGCAACATTCTGATGCCCATGGCTTTCCTTGCGCGCGCCGAGCTGGGCTTCCCGTGGCCGAGGACGACCGCGACAGGGTTCTTATGGACATCGAAGGCGACTCAGACGAACGGCTTTTGTCGGGATAGACCACGCTTATGCACCTGTTCGTAACCCTTGGAGGGGTCTGTGTCGTTCATGTGGGTCTCGTCAATCCAGAAGGTGTCGCACAGTACAAACCGGTCCTGGCAGCCGGTTATCGTGGCGAGCGCGCGGTACCGCCACTCGAAGTCCGTCTTGTGGCTGACGCCGCACAGCTCGGCCGCGCACTCGACGGGGACGATGGGGCGCATGAGCATGATGAAGGAGACCCAGACGGGGAGCGGCGTTCAGGCAGTGTTCGAGGACGGTGCCCGTGAGGGAGTTGAGCCTCCTACCGCAGCAGCGGCAGCGCCACTTCGGAACGCCGACAGCGATAGAGCCGTCCCTCCGGGCGCCGAGAGCGCCGCACCCCGGGCATTTCTGGTCCGGTCGATAGGCTGCTGCGGCCTCGGCGAGCGTGCCGACACCGACCTCGTCGCGGCAGTGCCTCTCGTCGACGTCTTCTCTGAGCATCAGGAAGTCGTCGGAGGTCAGGCCCGCCACGAGCGCCCTAAAGGGGTTCGCGCTTCCCATATGGATCTGCCCCATCCGTCCGAACGCCCACCCGGAGGGATTGTCGCCAAACAAAAAACCAGGTGGGCGCTCGGGCAAATTCTCTGTTTGGCTGGGAAGAGCATAGCATTCGGGGACCTTGCGGTCCCCGAATCAACACCCGATATCCAAGCTGTCCGATTTAGTAATTATCAAGCGCTAAGGCAGTTATGAGATCAGTCCCTGCTCCCTAGGTCGTCACCGACACTATCGACGAAGGGTATATCAGGCGCGACCTAGCTGTCATGTGGGATTGGAAACGCAGGATTGCCACCGTCGCAACTTTTCTCTGCGCCTTGGCTATAGTTGTGAAATTCGTCAACAAAGATTAACATGCTTGGTGAAAAGCAGGGCCTGTCATCTGCCGAATATGTGAGGCTGCGAGTTCGTTTTTGTCCTCGCCGAAACTCCCATCATGAAGGCAAGTAAGGCTTGACCCATTTGGCTAAAAGGATCGTCAAAGAATGGAAACGCTAAACCTTATCCTTGGGATAGTTGCCTCAGTCGTGTCGATTGTCGCTACCGTCATATCTCTCTCCGTCAAGTCAGATATCAAGAAGATGCGGGATTCTTTCCAGAGCAGTACTATGAATGCCTCCGGTATCGGCAACGGCCAAATCATGGGCTCGGAGAACAAGGCGAACCTGCATGCAAATTGGTAACTCTCGTTCAACCGAGCTTTCTTCGTTGGGGGTTGGGACGGGTCAAATCGTGGGTGACAACAACACCCAGAATATCATGGTATGGCATTGCGACAGGGAAGGGCTCACCCACAGCGTGGTACATGATCTGCTCGCCCTCGTTTACAATGGGCCGCTGCAAGCTGATTCAGAGCTCTCGCTCGATGCCCCCATTCGCATGAATGAAAAATTACGTTTCAACAACGCAAGCAAATACATGAATGTTATACGCAACCATTCGGGCGATTACGCCATGGTTCGCGAAGCCATGAAGGAATTCCCCGACAGCGAAAAGATAATTAAGAAACTCGGCGACTTATTCTACGACGTTGCCGATTACGACGATGACGGCGAACTCGTTGTCGGTAATGGGGATGCGCAGCTTGACGCTATAAAAGAGCGTCTCGTGGATGCTCTCGTACATGATATGGAGTACGATGCTCACACCCATTCTACGGAGGACGTCGAGAGCTTTTGCATAGCGCTTGTGGCATGTGGGGTCTCGCGGTGCATCGTGTTGGTGAAACCTGAAAGGGAAGAGGGATAGGGAGTCGTGCTTCTCATCGATAGGAACAATGACCCCGTGAAGACGGTGTACTACATTGCCGCTATGGCGTACTCGAGGATTTCCGTTGCAGGTGAAACTGGATCGATCGACTTATACAGATGGATCTGCGATTCCGCACGATGCGGTGCGGTTCCCTACGAGTTCTTTCTAATGGCCATCGATTTCTTGTTCCTCGTTGCAGGCGTGGAGGCTACAGAGGAGGGGAGGCTCCGTGTTCATAGGGTCGGTTAGACTTCGGAATTCAACAAATGGTCGTGTCATGCGTGAGATCGTATTCCACAAAGGGGCCAACCTAATCGTCGATGCTTTCGAATCAGACAGACATAACAAGGTTGGCAAGACGACGTTCCTCAAGCTTATAGACGTGCTGCTCGGTGCAAACGGTAGAGACCGCCTCTACAAGGACGATGAGACGAATAGCGTCAATGAAGAGTTGCGAGACATCATCAAGGAAAAGCGTGTTGTAGGCGAAATGACCCTCGTGAACTCACTCGAGATGCCTTCTAACCATAGCGTCGAGCTTATGGTGGAGCTATTCCCGAGAGGTCGGTATTTCTTCGACGGCGAGAAAGTAAGTGCGACCAAATACAGGGAGCTGTTAGGTGATAACCTATTTGCAGTGGGCTCTAGTAGGCCCACGTTCCGCCAACTCATCAAATCCTTCGTTCGCGTTTCACTAAGCGGGGACGATTATTCATTCCTTAGAACGTTGCCTAGGGCCTCTATCGCCGATTATAGGGCTGTCTACAATTACCTATTCGACATCTCGGACTCTGAGCTTGACGCAAGGTTAGCGGAACTTAACAGGGAGTTAAACAAGCTTAAGGAATCTTCCAAGCAGTACAGGCGCCTTGCCGACATCGTCGACGAGGAGCAACTTGCTCAAGTGGGCGTGGCACTGGAGCGCGAGTGCCAGCGCGTAGAGTCCAGGCTTGACGATATTCTTGATGCCGATGAGTTCAAGGCAAACAGGGATGCAATCGAGGAAGCAAGGAGCCTGTATGCCGAACTCCGCTCCGATTTGGCCGAGATTGAATTCAAGATGAGGCGCAACGCCGAGTCAATCGAGCGTGCAAAAAAGGAAGTGGCAAAGCAGGCAGACCTATCGCTTTCGCGTAACTTCTACGATGAGGTATGCTTCCTGATTCCCTCGGTGAATAAGACGTTTGAAGACATGGTCGAGTTCAATCGTGCGCTTTGCGAGAACGAGATAGCCTACTTCCTGGAGGTCGGAGCTGAACTTGAATTAGAAAGAGCAAGCGTCCAGGCCAAGCTCTTAGACTTCTCGGCTGAGAACTCGCGCTATCTCTCGCTCCTTGATGGCGAGGCGATGACCGAGTACGAAGCTCTTCTTGAAGAGTGCATGCGCCTGCGCCAAGAGATGGGCAGAAACTCCGAGGTTCTTAGCACGTTGCATGGCTACGACAAACGTATAAAGACGCTGGAAAGTCAAATTGCAAATCTCTCCGAGGGCGGTGAGGAACGAGAGTCCTCAGTCTCGAGCCATCAGGACATGATGAACTCCTTCAATAGCTACTTCACACAAATGGCAAACGACGTTAACGGGGAGAGGCCCATATTGACTTATTCGACCGCTACGAATAAGTTCCCGGTGGCCATAACCGACCTCAACGGATCAAGCACCGGCACGCGCAAGTCCCTTTTGGCGGTCTATGACCTATCGTATCAGGAGTTCGCAATCGCCAACAGGATAGAGGCGCCTCGATTCGTGGTCCAAGACGTCGTCGAGAACGTCGAAGGTGAAGACCTGAAGAAAATTGTCGACATAGCAAATGGCATAAACTGCCAGTTTATTATTGCCGTGCTCAAGGAGAAACTTGACTCTTCGCAGATACCCCAAGATGCGCAGGATTCAATGTGTATCCTCGAACTGTCGAAGCAGGACAGACTGTTCCAGGGTCCAACAATCGAAGCTAACGAACGGGATCATGTTCTGGAATGAGCGGCGGCGCTGCCAGCAAGCTAAAACAGGTTGTGAGCGTTGCATGCCATGGGCAGTTTCGAGATAGTTGGTTTAGCGCCCAAACCGAAGCGAGCCCGTCTGGCGTCAAGAAATCTGTAATACGGCTGATCAACGATTCGCAATGGGCGGCTACGACAGGCTAAAGCCGACGGAGCCTCGGTGCTCACGGCTTTCTTGTCTTAACCATATTTCCTAGGTGTCTCCAATACTGAACTTAGTGCTACGCCACGCCCTACTCATCTTACGAGCGAACTGGTTTATCACATTCTCATAGGTTAATCAATCTCTGTACGGCTGTAATACCATTCATCGGACTCTATGATTTTCTTTAACATTGATAAATGTAAGTCCAGGTAACGAATGCATAACTCTCCGCAATTAAGCAACGAAAAGTTGATTTCTTCGTTTGGGATCATTCCTAAATTAAATTCAACCTCGTCACCAGTGGAAATCGCCATAGCGTTAACCACCGCAGCCGAATAATGTGTCATCCCTGATGCTTCGTCATAGCTGTCTGCAACGGTGGGGTCAAATTGGTTTAATAGCTCCTTTAGTCTTGCGTCTGTTAGCTTTTTACCATCGCGGTCTTTAAGCTTGCGTATTTGTCCATTACTTAAAAAAGTTTTGATAAAAGCATCAATATCCTCGCATACCAAAAGCGCCAATGTTCTCATACATACGCCAATCTGGGCTCTTAGGAGCTGGGCCGCGCAAACGAAATTACGCGCTTGGAGCATTGATATTAGGCCGTCAACTATACGCATACTGTATTCACAGGTTCCTGCTAAATATAGGTCCCACCCTGTAAAATCCCCATTCATGAATGGTATGACTGATTTATTTTCAGCCATTCGACGCTTCTTTAAGTTTTCTATTAGAGCCGAGCTCGCGTCAAAGTACTCTTTGTTCGACACGAATTCAGGATCAATGGTTCTGCTTTTCATACTTTGCCTCACTCATTAATTTGACGCCGCTCTCTTCAGCTGGTCGTTAAGAACCTAATTATTACTTTATTACTGTGCCAAGAACAGTTTCCGATTTAGTGCTTCTCCGTTGTTTAAGTTCGATATTGATGCTGTTACATCTTCAATTAAATCAGATGGCAGCCCCATTCTCCGTCCGTTGCTAGTCCGCCAACCCGCCCAACATGGAATAGGTCACAGAAGATGTCTTGCGATGAGCATGTGATCATCCACATACACGCGAAGCACTCAGTCTCAAGATGGCCCCTCCTTTCACCGACTGGCAAAACGATTTACACCTAATTATTGGCGCTGCTTAGGGGCATTTTCTTTGTTTGCGGCTAGATCTCGTTAAACTAATAACTGCTGCTACCAGGGCATTTTCTGGTGCACATTCTATTGGCTCCTGCGAAGATCGGAGCGGGTATGTTTGCTGCCGAGTCCTACACCAGCCGTCATTACATTGCGATTGTTGCCATGGCCTGCCTATGCGTTTTGCTGGGCGGGCCTTCTTATGCCGCGGGCGCGGAGAGCCTCATCATCGCAGGCGCGACGTACTACGAGCCGGGCGTGTCGGGACCCGGCTGGACCTGGACCGATGCCGACCACCTAGAGCTTAACGGCTACGCGGGCGAGGCCATCGGCGCCGAAGGCGACCTGGTGCTGACGCTTACCGGGCAAAACTCCGTGACGGAGTCGCATGCGCCAGATGCGGACATCACGCTGTGCGGCATGGAGGTGTGGGGCAACCTGACGCTTCGCGGTACCGGGACCCTGACGGCGACGGGCTCGCAGTGCGGGATCCACGTCTCGCAGGCGCTCGTGGTGGACGGCTGCACCGTCGATGCCCGGGCGGACGGGGCCGATATTACGGACGAGGCGGTCGCCGGCGTGATCGCGGGCGACATGACCGTGCGCGGCGGCGGGCGCATCGTTGCCGCGGGCGCCGGGTCCGGAGCGGGCGTGCGCGCCTACGGCGTGTATCTGCAGGACGCGGGGCTTGGCGATGGCGCGGCCGACTGCCGGCTTTCCGTCGACGCCTCCTGGCTTGATGCGGCCGGTGCCGATGGCGGCGTTGCGTGCACGGGCGGGTCGTTTGCATCCGCACGGTTTGTGACGCCCGCTGGCGGGGCCTTTGGCGCCAGTAGCGTGGTGGATGCCTCTGGTGCGGTGGCACCGCGTGTGGTGGTTGAGCCCGAGGGTGCCACACCTCCGGCGGGGGAGACGGACGGGGTCGATGTGCCTGGCGATAGCGCGGACAAGTCTCCCGCCGATGCAGGCCCCGCTGCCGGACAGCCCACCGCAGGGTCCACGGCAAATCCCGCGCTGAAACCCGCGGCCACAACAACCAAGACAACAACGACAGTAACCAAGACCACGGTCGCCAAAGTCCCCAAGCCCAAGGCTGCCACTGTGACACTCCCCAAGACCGGCGACAGCAACTGGATCGCAGCCTCCTTTACGTTTTTCTTGCTTGGAACAACGCTTCTAGCCGCCGCATATCGCTGCTGAGGCGGCGCAACGCACTTAGCTGCAATACAAGAACTCTGTTGAAGCTTTGAGGGCAACGCTTCTGAAAAGGGAGCGTTGCTATTTTCGCGCATGCAAATTCTTACGTGCCATACAACTCAAATGCATAGTTAATTACTTGTAATTACATAATCTACTATTGTATGTGCGTTATACTAAGGGTACACTCACGCAATTGGAAGGTCTAAAAATGGCAAGCTCAACATTAACCATCAGGGTTGACGACGACCTCAAACGCGAGGCGGCGGAAGTGGCTGATTACTATGGACTTGATTTGTCGTCCGTGACGCGTGCGTTCTTCAAGCAAATGGTCAACACCCATCGCATCCCGTTGACTTTTGCCCCTGAGGAGCCCAATGCCGAAAGCCTTGAGGCCATTCGCGAGGGGGACGCTTTTCTTGCATCTGGCAAAAAAGGACGGTTTGACAATGGCGCCGATCTGATCGCTGCTGCGATGGCACAATGAGCACGTTAACCGCAGAGTTCTCTGCAGCCTTCTCCCGAGATTTAAAGAAAAAAGCAAAGCGCCGTAAATGGGATTTATCTGAGCTTCAAAAGCTAATTGACCTGGTGCTATAGAATACACCTGAGTCAATGGACATATTAAAGCGACGTCATAATATGCACAGGCTAAGCGGCAACTGGGCAGGGCGAAACGAATGTCACGTAGCAAACTCTGGCGACTGGCTTGTTATATGGTCATCAAACGAAGAGGTAGCTTTCTTTGAACGCACCGGCAGCCATGATGAGCTGTTCCGATAATTCCCTTAATATCGAAACCACCAAAACTATCCGGATTTCAACCTAATGGCATCCAATTTGTTCTATCTTGTTGGAAATGTTGCTGCGCAATGACGATTGCCTGCCTATGCGTTTTGCTGGGCGGGCCTTCTTATTCCGCGGGCGCGGAGAGCCTCATCATCGCGGGCGCGACGTACTACGAGCCTGGCGTGTCGGGCCCTGGCTGGGCCTGGGCCGATGCCGACCATCTGGAGCTTAACGGCTACGCGGGCGCGGCCATCGGCGCCGGCCCCGGAGTGGGCGTGCGCGTTTATGGTGTGTGTCTGCAGAAGGCAGGCCTTGGCGATGGCGCAGCTGGCTGTCGGCTTTCCGTCGAAGTCTCGTGGCTTGATGCGATCGGTGCCGATAGCGGAGTCGCGTGCACGAGCGGATCGCTTGTGTTCGCGTAGTTTGTGACACCTGTCGGCTGCGCATGTGTTGATTGAACCCGAGGGTGCCACGACGCCGGCGGGGGAGACCGACGGGAACGACGTGCCTGTCGGTGGGACGGGTGAGCCTGCCGGTTTTACCGACCCTGCTGCGGCACAACCCGGTGCGGATCCTGCAGTGAAGCCCGCGGCCTCCACGTTAAAGACAACCACGACAACGGGCACCAAAACGACGGTGACCATGACCAAGGCGTCCACGCCATCCAAGCCCAAGTCCGCTACCAAGACTACGGCAGCGCTCCCAAAGACCAGTGACAGCAACTGGATTATCGCGCCCTCCATGTTATTCCTACTGAGATTAGCGCTTCTAGGTAACGCATATTGCTGCTGAGACACAATCCAGGCGCTTGTCCTCATTCGAATACCAAGCCCACGGGCTACGAATCCGGGTTATTTACGCTCCATTTTCATTCTCAAGTAGAGACCCAAGTTCGGATAACGTAATAACTTGAAAATTTGACTGCCCAAGAACGTTCATGAATAGCTTATTGCTCACAAGGTAAGCGCGTATTCGCAGTTTTCCAGTGTGGTTGAAGCCCAAATCTGCAGCCACTTCTACTAGATGTTCCTGCAGATATTTTATCCGCCGCTCATATTTAAGCAGCTTCCCTTCTTTTCCAAACCATCGCTGCTGAAGCTGCATGTAATCAAAAGCGGATTCTATTTTCTCGAATTCTTTACACTCGATAACCCACACCGTTTCTGTTACTGGGGCATACGCTAGGCCATCGTAATCCCCAAGATATTGCGGATGGTCCCCCTTCTTGCAAAGATCAACTCCTCTATAGACATGCTTGCGTAGGAACCCAGCCTTAAGAAAGCAATCCTGAACATCTGATTCAAGCGCCTTTTCATAAAGATGCTTCCAGCTTTCCATAACTTTATTTAATGACGGAAACGCGAGCTTCGCTGGCAAAAATCTTTCCGCTAAGCCACGAACCCATCGTTCTTTAAGCAGACCCATGCAAATCGGTGAATACACAAACTGTCCGTCATCATTGATAATGGGCTTCAGCTCAAGTCTATTTAAGCGATTTTTTGTATTACCAAAAGGCAGATAATCGTATGACTTGCCGTCTATCTCTTTTAACTTTTCATTATCAAGCGTGAGGAAATCAAGAGCATCGCCAATCGTTTCATCGGTATAGTTGTTCAAAAGATCTTGTTTGACGAAATTGGCCAAAGACGAGCTTTCAATAGATAAGACATTAGACGAGGCGTAATCCCCTTCAAAATTCGAAGGGCAGCCGAGCGCAAGACTATTGAGAACATCGAGAAAACAATTGAAAGATACGCCCGTGTCTTCCTCAAAAGCATCTTTAGCCAATTGGATATATTTCGCATCATCCGTAGAATTTGACCCAGCGTGACCCTCATCGCGGAGTTGGCGGCTTTTAAGAGCGCGAGCTTCCTCAAGAATTCCTTCATCCTCAATTAAAGTGGCGACGCAGTTTTCAGCAATTTCCACACCCATTCCCTTAGGCTCAAACATTAGCATGTCAGCAACTTCAGATGCCGAGAGAAGTTGGCCGCCAATAGCTACAAGTTTTGCAACCTCGTCTGAATTAGCGATTCGACTTCCATGAGAAGAGAGGGTAAGCAACGTCTCGACTGAAAACCTGGCAGCCCGAATCTCATACCGTGAATCTTCTCTTTGTTCAAAAATCGTTGCGTAAACCCTCTTCTCTTCTTCATCTTGCAGATTCGAAAAAGAGCCATACCTAACCGTGTTGACATAGAAGGTATGAGATGAATTCGCTAGGATGTCGTAGAATTTTTTCAGCAAATCCTTTCTATCGAATTGCATTAGCCTATTTTCAAATGTCGTGCTTAGCGCTTTCTGGAATTTTCTAATCACATCATTTGCAGCGGATCCAAAATAGCGCCCGGATTTAACGTTTTCATCGTCAATTGCATACGCCACTGCTTTTAAGGCAGCGACTTTGGAGGTCTCGGTCAGAGCTGGTTTTTCAATCCCATATCTCCAGATATAGGGAAGAGCAAGGCTTTCCGCATCTACCATCTTTTGGCCTTGTGCAAGATGCGTTAACTTTTGTGCCAATGAATCCATGGCGTCTGAATAGCTACATCTGACAGGTGAAAGAATACCCCAAGCAAAGTGCATTTCAGTGCTTCTGTCTTGAGCTCTTGAAATGGCATTTATGAATATTTCACTATCAACGCTGTAGAACACCGTGCTGTGTTTCATTTCGGTATAAAACGCTTTAATACCCAACTGTTCGTCTACCGTGGGCAGAGAATTTGCCGCGGCACCTCCGGGCATAACATAGATAAGTTCGAGATAACCTTTTCCTGAAATCAGCGATGCAATCTCAGGCTCAGCATCCAATACTAGACACATCAATAAATCCTCAAACAGGGGCAGCACGGAGGCACCCTGCTCAAGATTCATGGGAGGCACATCCCTTGCGCTCTCTATAGACGCTCCCAAGTGAATGAAGCACGGTTCGCCATTCATGTCCAGAAGCCGCTTTGTCAATCCAAAGCTCTGGTGGTCACTTTTGCCTATGATCTCAATAAAGCCGCGCTCATTTTTTCTAAAGGTGAACGCATACGGAGAGCCCAAAATCCACTTTCCGCAACGATCAAAGGGGAAATCTATAACACTATTGCGAAAATATTCTGCAAAAAAACCGTCAGTTTCGTTGTAGTCCAAGGCCAATGTTATTCCTGCATCTCGGTCCTCTACGCCATCCAGAATTTGCCGATTGTTGGCCATCCAAACGATAAAATAATCGCTCGCCGCAACAAAAGGACTCAGCAACGTTGTCGGAGACGTTGCTACGGAATGGAAAAATGAGCAGATTTCGCTAGCGCTATTGGCAGCCATCAGGATGGCCATGAGATCCGCTGCGCCACAGTCATAGTCGGCAACTTCAGATCTCATCTCAGTCCGGAAGCCTAAATTCATGTCAACATTATCGTGATATGCAACAACCGTGAACTCGAGAGTGTTCGGCCGGCTGACTACGAGCTTTCTTCGCTGCCCATTGTGTTTGAGATAATCTAAAATCTCAAGAGCATTCTCTTCCTGGCTAAAGAGAGACCTGAGATTCACCAGCCCGCTATCACTACAGACGCAGGCAGCATTGTAAAAAAGCGCTAGTCTGTTTTCTCCGTCGATGATTAAAAATGTAGCTGGGCATCTTTCAATAGGCTCTCCGTTTAATTTAAAGAGGGGGAAAGTCAGAACGGAGCTGCCCCTTTGTTCAACCGAGTCATAATTGAATCGGGCCTGATTCAGTAGGGTGATATCAATGGCATTTCGATACTCATCCGCCTGCTTATCCTTAATAATATGAGATATATAATCTTGGAGAATTGAAGGGCAGAATAAAGGAATCGGTTTACTACCGTTCATCACAAAGCACTTGTTTTCAATATAGTCTGTCGACTTTTGTATTGCCGCTATGGTGTTGGCTGAAATGGGACTAATAGGGTTAGCATTCATCCATTTATACGTCTGGTGCCAGTATTCATAAGGCGGAATTTTCATTTCATCGGGAATCGAGTTTGATCCCTCCCATCCTCCACCTCCCAACGCTTGAGACATGGCGTCGACATAATCAAGCAACTCATTAAACTCTTTAATTTCACGAGGTTCATCAATAATGGCATCGGCGAAGCAAAGCCTTGGATATTCGAGCGTAGCTCCACAGCCGTGTAACGCCTTCCTCCATTTACCCTTAAAATGAATCAAGGTTTGTCCCATTATTGGTACGATCTCATCCTCAAATATGGTTGGCGTTGGAAGAGTATTCTTAACATGAGTGAAAAATTTTGAGAACTCTTCGTAGTCTGCGATTTGATTTGTCCCAAAATCGCTGACAGCGAGTAATGCAGCGTTGAGTGCGTATGCATTAGTTTGACAAGATCTGTTCTCATGCCAGGAATTGATACAGAATACGGCGCAAGCAACGCTTTCGATATCAAACTGGCTGATGTAAGAAATGATCTTCTCCGCAGCCTCGATGCATCCCTGGCAATAAAGTGATTGGATATTTGAAATCCCGCCGTCTTTGTTCACGCTCATTTAATTCTCCCTATTCGTTGACTACGTTACTTTTAACATGGATATCATTAAAAGCAACAAACGATTTCCCTTCTATCAAAATCGCCGTCATGGACGACACTGTTGGAACGACCGTTCTTGTTATCGTCGTCGTAGTGGCCAAATTCTCAAATCCGGAAACGCTCAACGCTGCATGGCGGAAACAAACCGACTGTTGCTTTTTCTCAAACGGCAACGATAGTAGAAGCCATAAGAGAATACTGAGCTATATGCTGAATAACGGGCTGGCCAGGAATACAAAGAACGGACCTAGGCGCATTAAAGACCACCGACCCAAGAGGTCGTCTATGCCTAAGTTCAAGTCTGTAAATCTTGAAATGATTGATGGCAAAAGGACCAAGCTTTGACCAATGCCGCAAAGCACAATACGGATAATAAACGTCGTGCAAGAGAAATGAATCCGGACAACGTTGTCGCCTATCAAGTATGGACAGACTTGCCTGATCTTGTAGATGACGTATTTGGGTCGGGTAACTAGTGCGATTCATCCAGCGTTAGGGGCAGGCTTTTAACTCTAAAAGTCGTAAACGAGGTAGCAATGCTATAGAGCTATGTTCAGCTAGACGACGGCACTCAGTTTGCCTACTCAGAAACACGAGATGACGGGACCCTTCGTGTAGCCGTCGAGCGTCCGGTTGATTTTAGCTTTGACCACGCTGAATGCTACTTGCCTACGGTCAAGTGGTTCACCGTCGAGGGATTTACTGTTGATGACCTCAATTTCTTGACCGAGTTCGTTAGATCAATCGCCCCGCTTATCTTTGAGCTTTCAGAACGGCAAAAAGCCGGACCGGGGGTATCGGCGCTGGCCCCCTGACGCTCTACTGTTGAACGGTAATATACTTATGATTTCGCCTACAGACGTATCCACCGTCGCCTCCCGCGTGCTGGCTCAATACGACGTCAGCGAAGCATATTTATTTGGTTCGTTTGCCCGAGGCGAGCAAACGCCCGATAGCGATATTGACTTGCGCCTAGTATGCGGCAACACTATGACGTTCGGCACGCTGTACGAACTCTCCCATGAGCTCGAGAAGGAACTTAGACGATAGGTTGATATCGTCACCAACCCACCAGAGCACATGCGCTGCCCTTCCGTAAAAGTATCGAGCAAGATGATGTGCGTGTCTATGAAGCTCTGTAAGCAGGACGAGGCGTTAGTGTGCTCCGGCGTGATCAGCAAGTCTGAATTATGTCGCATACTTCCGGACTCGGCGAGCCTTAGAAGCCAGTATTGAACTCAAACTCGGTTCCAGACACCCTCTTGCTATTTGAATACAGGTATCGCTCTAGCGATAGTATGTTATACTATCGCTAGAGCGATACCTGTTAGGAGACTCGCGTGGAACTGTGGCATGGTTCTCAGAAAATCATTGAGACTCCCCAGCTTGGCCTGGGGAAAATCCATAACGACTATGGACAGGGATTCTATTGCACAGAGAGCCTCGACCTTGCAAGGGAATGGGCATGCTCGCGCGATGCCGATGGCTTTGCGAATCGCTATGAACTCGATATAGCCGATCTCAAAGTTCTCGACTTGCTATCGCCGCAATATTGCGTCCTGCATTGGATAGCGTTGCTCGTTGAGCATCGTTCTTTTCGCAAAGATACCGCCATTGCCGCGGGGGCGTGCGAATATCTCCATGATCACTTTCTACCTCGGACGAGCACTTGCGACGTAATAAGGGGGTGGCGTGCGGACGACTCGTACTTTAGCTATGCCAGAGCTTTTGTAAACAATACGATCACCGTCGATCAGCTTGGACGATCTATGAGGCTCGGTAACCTGGGGGAGCAGATTGTGCTCAAAAGCGAGCGTGCGTTTAAGAGCATTCGTTTTGCTGGATTTGAACGTGCGCAGCAAGCTCTGTATGGTCCATTGGCCAAGGAACGAGATGAAGCGGCAAGGGCGCAGTATCGGGAGCTCCTTGCCGAAAGCCCGTTTGAGGGAATACGTATCGTCGATATCATTCGAGAGGGGATGGCGGGCGATGACCCACGCCTACAGTGAGATGTATCTCGAGGATGCAATGAGAACGCTGGGCGAGGCGGTCGATTTTGCTCTCTGTGACCAAGGGCTGACTCCAGCCGAGTTGACGGCGATCATGTCGAACGCTCTTGAGATGAAACAGTTTGAGCGCGGTATGCCTCGCGTCGTCTGCGGCATGGCGGGCGACGAGCTCGCGCGCGATATTATCGCCCATGCGGGACTGACCCCCGTCAGATGTAGGGAGACCTATCCGTTCGACCGTTCGCCTCAGTATTGGGCGGGGTGGGTTATGGCCTATACGCAATGGATGAGCAGCTTGGGCTTTAATAAGCTACTCGAAGTCGCTCCGCTCGATTGGATCATCGGCTCGTACCATCCGCTCCACGAGGCCTCCGAAGATAAATTCGCCCAGATTGTCATCGAAAAATGGAACAACGCCCAGGCAGACAAAAAGGGCCTCAAGGCGGCACGAAAGGCTGCCGGACTAACGCAAAAACAGCTCGCCGCCCAATCGGGGGTTAAGCTTCGCGCCATACAACTCTACGAGCAGAACCAGCTCGACCTACGCCGCGCCTCGGTTTCCTCGGCATTGGCGCTTGCAGACACCCTAAACTGCACCATCGAAGACCTCGTCTGGCAACCGATTGCTCTGGAGTACGACTCGCAGGCTATTTCGTCTGTAAAGCTATAGAGGAGTCAGACATGCCTTGGAGCTATGTTCAACAAGATGACGGCGCTGATTGCGTTGCTCAAGAAGATCATTCAACTGCGCACGTGGCAAATTCAGCATCACCGATTTTGCTCGGCGGCACCACGTCAATCGACGAAGCTATTCGGCTGACCATTTCGAACATGCCCAACGCGCTCAGGCTCTTGGAGAACTCATGATGGCGGACACGAAGCGGGGAGCGCATCCGTTCGCGCCGCTCGTGCTCGATGATGCCGGTTCGCTCGAAGATATGGCCGCGGCCGTGATGCGCCTGCACAGCACGCTGATAACGGTCGGGCGCTGCTATACAACCGACGCCACAGGCGACCGGGCCGCGCTTGAGCTTGGGCGCGTCGAGTCCGTGCTTGCGGGTGCATTCTGTACGATATTCGGCCAATCGCCGGCCGATCGCTTCGCAGACATCTTTGACCAGGTCACCTACGTTGCCGAGCACATGGTCAAGGACCACATCTTTGAAGACGGTAACAAACGAACCAGCCTTGTCTTTGCGTTGTCCGTCTTAAGGTTCGCAGGCACTCCGGTCGTGCTGTCTGACAGCCCCGAACCAAAAGACAACCAGTACTACGCCTGGATCCAGGACCTCGTTTCCAGTCGCCGCACGAACAGCGAGCTAGCCGAAGAGCTGCGCTGCGGATTCGTTGCGGGCACGGGCGATCTGTCGCTCGTATAGAATCTAAGCATCCGCACGCCGGTTAATGAATTGATTGGACACCACATGGAGATCCCCAGCACTCTGTGCAGCAATGTGTACGACTTCGCGTTTTGCCCCGAGCCCTGCTACGACCGCTTGGTCGACCTCGCCGACCCCGAGGACTGGGGTCCCGGCAATCGCATCCTCAAAAACTACCTGTCGTTTTCGTTTAGCCGCGCGGTGTTCCTGACCGAGCGCGACGTAAACCAGACCGCGCCGTCCAACCTGCCGCTGGTGTTCGACGACGACCGCTGCCTGTTCAATACCGGCTTGTACACGCGCCGCTACGAGACCATCTACGGCCTGTTTGAGCCCAACACCAAGCCCGACGCGCGCCAGCGCTGGTTTTTGAAGGGCTTCTTTAAGGAAAGCGACCCCATGCTGGTCTCGTTTGAGTACCTGCCGTGCCGCGTGCGCTTTGCCGAGGACCCCTCCGAGCTGGTCTTTGACTACCGCCTGCCCATCCGCTCCAACATCGACCACATTCTGGGCGACGAGGAAAACCTTACGCGTATTCCCGCCAGCCTGATGGGGGAGGGCAGCTCGCTGCTGCTGCGCCGCGCCTTTGAGGGAGCTGTCGTCGAGGCCGCCCGCCGCGCCGCAGCCAACTACACGCTCGCCGTGCCGCAGTTCTACGGCGGTCGGATCCAGCTGCTGCTGCCGCTGTACCTGACCGGCGACAAGCCCGAACTGGCGCTGACCATCCAGCGCGAGGACGGTTTCTACGCAGCACGCACCCGCCTCACACTCGACATGGCCTACAACAACGCTCGACTCATTTGCCGCCCCGAGACCTCTTGGATCAAGCGATAAAGGTCGGTTTAGCCGGTGGTTTGTCGGCTGCCCCGATTGTGGTGGTGCGGTTTGCGCCCACGAATTTATAATCGGGGGCAAAAAGTTCTTGGTAAACCACGCGCGGCTATGATAGTATCTCTGTTGCCGAAAGGCGACGGGCGATTGGCTCAGGGGTAGAGCATATCCTTCACACGGATGGGGTCACAAGTTCGAATCTTGTATCGCCCACCATCTAAAGCACAGGTCAGAGGTGTTAAGCCTCTGACCTTTTTTTATTTTGACACCAAGGGTGACACCAAAACTGACACCAAAATCAAATCGTAGTCGTCTAAGGCGTCATTTTTATCGCACCCTTTTTGCTGACGACATTGCCCGTTCTGTATAAAACGCATGCGAATTATCATTGAATTCCCCCTGTGATCCGAGCTCTAATGTGGAGACAGGGACCATATGCACAGAGCGCCTTCCAGCGGATTTCTATCACACGACGGTTTTTCGGCAGAACTCGTCAAGCTTTTGGTTTGCTTCCGGTACTTACCCGCATGATGCCCCGGTAGATAATCGGCCATGCCCGCAATTCGCACGGCCTACGGCCGATATCAGGGGGACGCAAATGGACGAAATTGTCTGCGCAAACACCGCATTCCGCTACTGGCGCTGCCCACCGCAGGTGCGCGACCTCTACCCGCGCTTACCCAACGCCGAAGACGGCTGGCGAGCCCTATCCCAAGCCCCTTTCGTGACCGACGTCCTCAAGACGCCAGTCATCACAGCAGCATCAACACGAAGTAACCTGCATTCCGAGACAAGACGGACCATCCGATGGAACAGCGCCTATAGCCTATACAGAGAAGGTTTCCATCGACACGGGTATGGGCTTTAGCGTCACAGACCCTCTTAATACGCTATTCACCATGACTCGAAGCGTGTCTTCATGCGATCTAGTTCTTGCTATGTACGAGTTCTGCGGGTGGTTCTCGATTTTTAAACCATCGCCCACGGTCGATATGGCACTTGAGCAGGCAAAACCAAATGAGGAGCAGTACACCATAGAAAGTCTGTTTGAACTAGACGAAACCCAAGACGAGGCCCCATGGAAGCGAGTCTATGCTCGGGCGCACCAGAAGGACAGCGAGAATGATCAAAGTGGGCAGCAGGATGACGGATCCGGAAATAATGCTAGCGGAAAGGGCACATCGCTCTGGATGAGAAAGCCTCTTATTGAAATAGAAGAACTGCATAGATTTGCAGCGAAGGTTAAAAGCGAGATGTGGGGAAAGCAATTCTACGAAGCCGCACAGCAGGTAATAGGTATTGCTGCATCCCCGCTAGAAGTTGCTGGAATCATGTTGCTAAGTCATCCGAGGCGTGCCGGCGGAGCGGAGTTTAAAAACATATTCGTCAACGACTTAACACCGCTGTCGAATTCAGCTCGGAAAATCGCAGGCCAGAAAATCTGTTACGGCGATATCGTCATCGTAAATCCAATAACAATGAAGGCTGTGATTATCGAACTTCAAGGAGAGGTTATCCATGGGTCGGGCGCCGTGCTTGACCACGATGCCACCCGAATGACAGCATTGCAAAGCATGGGATACGACGTATTTCTTGTAACCCATGACATGCTCAATGATCACGATCAACTTGATGCCATCATCCACAGTGTGTGTGAGCGATTAGAGTTGCGCTACAAGCCAAAAACCGAAGCGATGAGATGCGCTGAGACCAGATTGCGGGCCAACGTTCTGTGCAATTGGCTTGATATTGGTAAGTAATAATGCCCAACTGAGCATTTTTAATACTTTAAATGCTGCCAGTAATTAAATGCCATTTTACAACCACGCCGGTTTACTACGTTGGATTGGGAGTAGTTGAGCACACCGAATTCGCCGCTCGTAAAACCGCAGGTAGATCGCCTGCCCGTTTTGCAAAAGTAGGCGTGAGGTCAGTAATCCGGGAATCGGCGTAGTAAACCGGTCCGTTTATGAAGCGACCAGCTTGGGCGAGCTACGCACGGTTCCGAAAATGGTCCGAAGGCGTGCGGAAGGGCTCAGGTCCCCGGAAGCACCGCGGATCGCTTTGGTCTGGCCGGCGGCACCTGGGGCGACATGCCGAGCCCCGCGGACTATGTCGGGTACCGTGGGTCCTCTCGGCCCCGCGCCCGTTCCACGCGACGCAAAATTGTCCAAAATTGTCCTTGCATCGGCGGGGGAGTTCCCGTATAGTACTTCAACGCACGGGGGCGTAGCTCAGCTGGGAGAGCGCTTGACTGGCAGTCAAGAGGTCAGGGGTTCGATCCCCCTCGTCTCCACCCGAGCATTGAATGAGGCTCCAACGCAAGTTGGGGCCTTTTTTCATTTTGATTGGCCAATAATATGCTTTTGCCCAGTGGCTGCTTGGCGAAAATCTATCCTAAATTGCAAAGAGGAATGATTAAAAGTGTTTCACGTCTATGTAGGGAAAAATTTAGTATCACCGTAATGTAAAGAGGCCGGGCAGCATGCCCGGCCTCGAACGATTCTGGTGGGCCCTCCGGGATTCGAACCCAGAACCCAGGGATTATGAGTCCCCTGCGCTAACCGTTGCGCCAAGAGCCCTTATGAACGGTGAATGCAATTCTAACAAAGGCAACTCAGACCTAATTTCTTCGCTTCACGTTGTGAAATACTACCATGCACGAGCAAGTCGCACAACGCAAGATCAAGTCCGATGCTAAACAACAGCTAATCTAGGCGCGTCGCAGAATAGAAGCGATCTAAATAAGTTAAGGCCTTTAATTCAGGGCTCCAACACACTTTTGCGTGAAATCAACCTGATGCCATTTCAAAACCATGCCGGTTTACTACGACGAATCGGCGACCCCCCGAGCACCGTGTGTTCTCCGTTTGCAAAACCGCAGGTAGGTAGCCCGCCAGTTGCACGAAAAGGCGTGTATGGTCGGACATTTCTGATTTATCGTAGTAAACCGGCATGGTTCTGGGGCGCTGGGGAGGGGCGCTTCGCAATCGGACCCGATAATGGGACTGGAGGCGCACGGAAAACCCTGTTGAACGGGGTGCGTCGTGTTCCACGCGCCAAGTCGGCCGGCGTACGGGCCGTGCGGGGGCCAGGCGCCCCGCGGGTTGGCGCGGTCCCGAGCGCGCCGGCACTCGCGAAAGTTTTTTTTCAAAATTGTCCTTGCATCGCCGTCCGAGTTCCCGTATAGTAATTTTTTGCACGGGGGCGTAGCTCAGCTGGGAGAGCGCTTGACTGGCAGTCAAGAGGTCAGGGGTTCGATCCCCCTCGTCTCCACCCGAGCATTGAATGAGGCTCCAACGCAAGTTGGGGCCTTTTTTCATATAGGCACACAAGGTCAAAGGCGGCACCATGATCCTCCTGGTCGACAAGATCGAAAAAAGCTTCGGCGCGCGCGTCCTCTTTAGCGGCGCGTCCTTCCAGATCAACCCCGGCGAGCGCTTCGCGCTCGTGGGCCCAAACGGCGCCGGCAAAACCACCATGCTCAAAATCATCATGGGCATCGACAGCCCCGACGCCGGCCAGGTCCAGTACGCCAAGGACTGCCAGGTGGGCTACCTAGAGCAGGAAACTAATCTGGAGCACAAGGACACCACCATCCTTGCCGAGGTCATGGCCGCCGCCAAGGAAATCCGCCGCATGGGCGAGCGCGCTAACGAGCTGCAGGCCCAGATCACCGAGCTCTCCGAGCAGGGCAAGGACGTCGACGCACTCCTTAACGAGTACGGCCAGGTCCAGGACCGCTTTGAGCACCTGGGCGGCTACGAGCTCGAGAGCAACGCCCGCAAAATCCTTTCCGGCCTGGGCTTTAAGGTCACCGACTTTGAGCGCCCATGCTCCGAGTTCTCGGGCGGCTGGCAGATGCGCATCGCGCTCGCCAAGCTCTTCCTGCGCCACCCCGACCTGCTGCTGCTGGACGAGCCCACCAACCACCTGGACCTCGAAAGCGTCCAGTGGCTGCGCGGCTTTATCGCCAACTACGACGGCGCCGTCCTCATCGTCAGCCACGACCGCGCCTTCATGGACGCCTGCGTCGACCACGTCGCCGCCCTCGAGAACCGCCGCGTGACCACCTACACCGGCAACTACAGCAGCTACCTCAAGCAGCGCGAGGACAACCTGGAGCAGATGCGCGCCAAGCGCGCCGCCCAGGAGCGCGACATCGCCCATATGCAGGTCTTCGTCGACAAGTTCCGCTACAAGCCCACTAAGGCCGCCCAGGCGCAGGAGCGCATCCGCAAGATCGAGCAGATCAAAAAGGAGCTCGTCATCCTGCCCGAGGGCCACAAGCACATCGACTTTAAGTTCCCCGACCCGCCGCGCTCCGGTGACATGGTCGTGGGCCTCGAGGGTGTATCCAAGTCCTACGGCGACAAGCACATCTACAGCGATATCGACCTCAAGCTCTACCGCGGCGAGCATGTGGCGCTCGTCGGCCCTAACGGCGCCGGCAAGTCCACGCTTATGAAGATCCTCGCCGGCCTGGAGGCGCCCACCACCGGCACCCGCGATCTGGGCACCAACGTGGGCGTGGCTTACTACGCCCAGCACGCACTCGAAGGCATGACCGAGTCCAATACCGTCCTGCAAGAGATCGACACCGTCACGCCCAAGTGGACTATGCCGCAGCAGCGCAGCCTGCTGGGTGCCTTCCTGTTTAGCGACAACGACGCAATCGAAAAGCAGGTACGCGTCCTTTCCGGCGGAGAAAAGGCGCGTCTGGCCCTGGCAAAGATGCTCGTGGCCCCCGAGGCGCTCCTGTGCCTGGACGAGCCCACCAACCACCTGGACATCGACTCGGTGGACATGCTCGAGAACGCCCTGCAAAACTTCCCCGGCACCATCGTGCTGATCAGCCACGACGAGCACCTGGTGCGCGCCGTGGCCAACCGCGTGATCGACATCCGCGACGGCAAGGTCACGGTCTACGACGGCGACTACGACTACTACCTCTACAAGCGCGAGGACCTCGCGGCCCGCGCCGCCGCCGAAGCGGCAGGGGAGAGTGCGCCGGCCGCGACCAAGTCCGCTAAGGTCACCGCGGCCCAGCCCGACACCCCCGCCACCGCTTCCAAGCCTGCCGAAGGCAAAAAGACCAAGGAGCAAAAGCGCGCCGAGGCCCAGGCCCGCGCTGCGCTCAACAAAAAGCTCAAGGGCGTGCGTAACCAGCTCAAGAAGATCGAGACGGAGCTCGACAAAAAGCGTGCCCGCTATGACGAGCTTATGGAATTGATGGCAAGCGAAGAGCTTTATGCCGATCAGGACAAGTTCAACACCGCGCTGGGGGAATATAACGGCCTTAAGCAAGAGCTACCCAAGCTCGAGGACGAATGGCTGGAGCTTTCCACTCAGATCGAAGAGGAGATCGCGCGTGAACTCTCGTAAGGCCGCCGCCGTGGCGATGAGCATCATCGCCATCGCCTGTCGCATCTGCGGCATTTTTATGAGCGCGATGACCGTGCTGCTGTGCTTTAGCGGCCTCACCGCCAAGCTGCAGATCGTGGGTTTTGTCGTTGAGCTTTCGCGCTCGCTTCCGAGCGCCATCGCCGGCTACGGCGTCATCACGTCGCCTTTTGGCGGCGTGTTCCGCCTGGATTATGCCATCGTTGCCGTAATTCTGTTTGTAGCCGACTACCTGCTCACGCGCGCCTCGCGCAGCGTCCGCTAGGGGAGCGCCATGTCCAGCAGCTACCTCATGAACCTGCTCGCCAGCGCCGTCGCCGTCATCGTGGGCATTGTGATCCACGAGAGCGCGCACGCCGCCGCGGCCTGGGCACTCGGCGATAAGACGGCCCGTTCGCGCGGACGCGTCTCGCTCAACCCACTCAACCACATCGACCCGTTTGGCACCATCATCCTGCCGCTGCTCATGCTCGCCGCCGGAGGCCCGGTGTTCGCCTTTGCCAAGCCGGTGCCTGTCTACCTCAACAACCTCAAGCACCCCAAGCGCGACGAGGTCCTGGTGAGCGTTGCCGGCCCCGCATCGAACATCGCCCTCGCGTGCCTCGCTGCCGCCCTCATGCAGGCGGCATATGGCAGCCTCTATACCGGCATGTCCTTTGCCCTGGCGTCACAGATCATGAACTTCGGCGCCACCTTTATCGTGGTCAACCTATCGCTCGCGTTCTTTAACCTCATCCCGATTCCGCCGCTCGATGGCTCGTCGATCATCGTGCCCTTCCTCAAGGGCAAGGCACTCAACAACTATTACCGTCTGCAGCAATACGCTATGCCCATCCTCATCCTGGTTCTGTACCTGTTGCCCATGTGGACCGGCATCGACGTAATCGGCCGCTATTTCGACGTTACCGTGTATCCGCTCGCTGAGCAGCTGCTCAACTTCGCAATCGCCGGCATCTAAGGTAAACTTACAGGTCGACCGTGCAAAACGGTCGTAACATGCACCCAAACCGCGCCGCGAAGGCGCCGTCAAAGGAGGTCGAAGATGTCGTATCGCGTGTCGACGCAGGTCTACAGCGGACCGTTCGACCTGCTGCTGCAGCTGGTAACCCGCCAAAAAGTAGATATCGGCGCCATCTCCATAAGCGAGGTGGCCGAGCAGTACCTTGCCGAGGCCGAGCGCATCGAGGCGCTGGACTTGGACGTGGCGAGCGACTTTTTGCTGGTCGCGGCAACCCTTTTGGACATCAAGGCTGCCTCTCTGGTGCCGCAGGAGGCCCCGCGCAAAGCCGATGACGACGATGACGAGTTCGACGAAGACCTCGAGGAACTTAGCGCGCTCGACGGCGACGCCCTGCGCGAGGTCCTGATCCAGCGCCTGATTGCCTACAAACAGTTTAAGGGCGCGGCTGCGGCCCTCGGTGCGCGCATGCAGGCCGAAAGCCGCATGCATCCGCGCGTGGCCGGCCCCGACCCCGAGTTCCTAGGCCTTATGCCCGACTACCTGGCTGGCATCACCCTGCGCGGCCTGGCCGTTATCTGTGCCGACCTGGATGGCAAGCGCCAGACCTTCCTGCTGGAAGCCGAGCACGTGGCGCCGCATCGCGTGCCGCTCGACCTGACCGTGGCCTCAGTCGACCGCTTTACCATGGCGCACCAAACCTGCACCTTCCGCGAGCTACTGGACGGCGATGCTACCACCGAGCAGCTCGTCGTCACCTTCCTAGCTATGCTTGAGCTCGCCAAGCGCGGCTCGCTCACGCTGAGCCAGGACGAGATCTTTGGAACCATCTGCATCAACCGAGTCGAGGGCGCCGAGGCATACGTGCCCGGCGAGGGCCCCGAGCTCACCGAATAGGAGCCGCAATCATGTCAACCCTTTCCACGCTGGAGGCAAACAGCCTCAAAGGCGCCCTCGAGGCGCTTCTGCTGGTGTCGAGCGACCCGGTGAGCGCGCCCGCGCTGGCAGGCGCGCTGGATATCGCCCCCGGCGAGTGCGCGTCGCTGCTCGCCGAGCTCAAGGTTGAGTACGAGGAGGCCAACCGCGGCTTTCAGCTGCGCGAGGTCGCCGGCGGCTGGCGCCTGTTTACGCACCCCGCCTATCACGACGTAGTCGAGGCCTATGTGTTGAGCTGGGACACGCAAAAGCTGTCGCAAGCGGCGCTCGAAACCCTGGCCGTCATCGCATACCACCAGCCTGTGACGCGCGAGGTGGTCAAGGGTATCCGCGGCGTCAACTCCGATGGCGTCATCGCGTCGCTCGTCGACAAGGGTCTGGTGCGCGAGCTCGGCCGCGACCCCCAGCGCGGTCAAGCCATCATCTACGGCACGACCAACGCCTTCTTGGAAAAGTTCGGTCTGCGCTCCACCCGCGACCTGCCCGACCTGGAGCAGTTTGCCCCCGACGAACAGTCGCGTCAGTTTATCCGCGAGCGCCTGAGCGGCCGCAGTATTCAGTCCACGCTCGAAGAGCAGGCTGAGGACCTGGACGAAGAGCGCGAACTGCTCGATACCGATGTTGAAGATGTTGAGGCAGTCGAGGACTTGGAGACCCTGGCCGTCGACGAGACCTCGGAGGATTTGCATGACGAGGACTAACGAAGTAGGGGAGACGCGTGCCATGGGCAACGCAGCACCCGCAACCGACGCACAGCCCGTCTACCCACACACGATGCGCCTACAGCGCTTTTTGGCTCGCGCGGGCGTGGCGAGCCGCCGCGGCTCGGAGGACCTGATGACCGCCGGCCGCGTGACCGTCAACGGCCAGGTCGCGACCGAACTGGGCACCAAGGTCGACGTCGATCGCGACCATATCGAGGTCGACGGCATGCCTGTCAAGCTCAACCAGGGCGCCGTGTACCTGATGCTCTACAAGCCGACCGGCTACCTCACCACCATGAGCGATCCGCAGGAGCGCCCCTGCGTGGCAGATCTGGTTCCCCGCGACCGATTTCCGGGTCTGTTCCCGGTGGGTCGCCTGGACCGCGATACCACGGGCCTTTTGCTCTTTACCACCGACGGCGACCTGTCGCAGGACCTGCTGCACCCCAGCAAGCACGTCTACAAGACCTACCAGGCGCTCGTGGACGGGCAGCTGACAGACCGCGATCTCACGCCGCTCCGCCGTGGCATCGAGCTCGACGACGGCCTGTGCCAGCCGGCAATCTGCCGCGTCATCACCGCACGCGAGGCCGAGGCCGTAGCTCCCCAGGGCGTAAAGCCCGGTACCACCGCCGTGGAGGTCATCATCCGCGAGGGACGCAAGAACCAGGTCAAGCGCATGCTGAGCAAGATCCACCATCCTGTAATCCGTCTGCATCGCTGCAACTTTGCCGGCCTGGAGCTCAAGGACGTGGCCAAGGGCTCGTGGCGCGAGCTCACCGACCGCGAGGTGCAGATCCTTAAAGCGGGCGGCATCCCGCCCAAGCAGGCGAGCGCCATGCGCAACGGCGGCAAGCCCCAGGACACGCCCGCGGCCCGCACGCGTCACCACGGCAGCCACGGCTCCGCACCCAAGCGCAACACCTACCGCGAGCGCTACACGGGCTAGGCAACCCGCCGCGCCCCAGCGCCCGCGAACCATAGCAGCACGTCAACCATCGAAAGGAAGCATTGCATGATCGTCGCCATCGACGGCCCCGCCGGTTCCGGCAAGTCCACCATCGCCAAGGAGATCGCCCGCCAGCTGGGCTTTAATAAGCTCGACACAGGCGCCATGTATCGCGCCGTCACCTTCGCCGCGCTCGACCGCGGCATCGATCTGGACGACGAGGCGGCCATCGACGCCCTCGCCGAGCAGATCGAGATTCGCTTTACCAACGGCACCGGCGAGGACACGCGCCTGACCATCGACGGCCAGGACGCCTCAGCTGCCATCCGCACCCCGCAGGTCGACGCCAACGTGTCCAAAGTCTCGGCCTACCCGGGCGTACGCGCGGCCATGCTCATCCACCAGCGCCGCGCCGCCGAGGACCGCGATATCGTCGCCGAAGGTCGCGACATCGGAACCGTCGTGTTCCCCAACGCGCAGGTCAAGATATTCCTGACCGCCGACCCGCGCGAGCGCGCCTGTCGCCGCGTGTTGCAGCGCCACCAAAACGACGCCCAGCCGCTCACTACCGAGCAGCTCGAGGCCGAGGTCGACGAGACCCTCGACGCCCTCAAACAGCGCGATAAGCTCGACAGCAGCCGCGAGGTCGCGCCGCTCGTTCCCGCCGAGGACGCCGTGCACGTCGACTCCACCGCCCACACCATCGACGAGGTCGTCTCGATCATCGAGGACCTCATCAACCAAAGGAGGTAGGCCATGCGCCTGTTTAAGCAGACGCCCGAGGATTATTACAACGCTCCTTATGCAGAGTTCCCAGCGCTCATCCGCGGCACCGTCGTCGTAGTCATGGCCATCCTTTGGGCCTTCTCCAAGCTCATGTGGCATTGGAAGGTCGAGGATGCCAATCTGCTGTTTGAGCGCAAGGACGGCCGCGGAAGCGTGGTCATCTGCAACCATACCTCGATGGCCGAGCTCTTGGCCGTGGAGACGGCGCTGTTCTTTGGGGGGCGCCGCATTCGTCCCATCTTTAAGTCCGAGTTCGCCAAGAGCAAGATTGTGCGCTGGGCCTTTAGCCGCGTTGGCGGCATCCCCGTGGAGCGTGGTACTGCCGATATGAAGTGCCTGCGCGCCGCCCAGCATGCGCTGCAACGCGGCGAGGACGTCCTGATCTTCCCCGAGGGCACGCGCATCCGCTCGCGCGAGATCAAGCCCGAGGTCCACGGCGGTTTTGCGCTCATCGCCCAGATGGGCAAGGCGCCCGTCAACCCGCTCGCCATCTGCGGTTGGTCCGACATCACGCCCGCGGGCAAAAAGCTCATGCGTCCCAAGAAGTGCTGGATCCGCGCCGGCAAGGCCATCTCGCTTTCCGACGCACCGGCCGGGCTTAAGCGCACGGAGCGCCTGGAATGGTTTGAGTCCGAGGCCATGAACCGCGTCTACTCCATGCGAGACGATCTGTGCGCCGAGCATCCGGGCAGGTTCTAGCCATGAACGAGAACGTGACGAACACCGCCGCGACTGCGTTCGACCAGGCAACCGCGCCTACCATCGAGATCGCCGCCCACGCCGGCACTTGCTATGGCGTACAGCGTGCGCTCGATATGGCGCTGGCCGCCGCGCCGCAAGCAGGGGAGAGCGCTCAGGTCCACACCTTGGGGCCGCTCATCCATAACCCCATCGTGGTACGCGAGCTCGCCGAGGCGGGCATCGGTCTGGCAGAGACCCTGGACGACGCCGCATCGGGAACCGTGATCATTCGCGCGCACGGCGTGGTGCCGCAGGTCATCGATGCCGCTCGCGGGCGCGGCCTTACCGTGGTCGACGCCACCTGCCCCTACGTGAAGAAGGTCCATGTGGCGGCCGAGCGCCTGGTGCGCGAGGGCTACCGCGTGATCGTCGTGGGTG
Organism: Collinsella sp. AF19-1LB; assembly: GCF_003459655.1. NCBI lineage: Bacteria > Bacillati > Actinomycetota > Coriobacteriia > Coriobacteriales > Coriobacteriaceae > Collinsella > Collinsella sp. AF19-1LB. Next base: position 12,313 of record NZ_QRWO01000001.1, on the reverse strand, counting down.
AGCCGGGTCACCCCGAGGTTGAGGGCATCCTGGGCCATGCCGGCGATGACGCACAGGTCGTGAGCTGTGCCGCCGACGCCGACGAGCTGTCGCTCAAGGGCAAGGTAGGTCTGGTTGTGCAGACCACCCAGACCGCGCAGAACCTGGCCGAGGTTGTGGCCTCCATCACCCCACGCGTGCAGGAACTGCGCGTGATCAACACCATCTGCGCCGCCACGAGCGAGCGACAGCAGGCAGCCGCCGCCCTTGCCAACCGCTGCGACTGCATGGTCGTCGTGGGCGGCAAGAACTCGGGCAACACCCGCCGCTTGGCACAGATCTGCGCCGATGCCTGCGAGCGCACGCATCACATCGAGGAAGCTTCCGAGCTCCAGACCGCGTGGTTTACCGGCGCTCACCACATCGGCATCACCGCCGGAGCCTCCACCCCACAAGAACACATCGAACGCGCCGTCACGCGCATCAAGGAGCTTTGCCGCTAACCATGGACCAGACCGTACCCGCATACGCCTCCGAGGTGGCCGATTACGGGCGCAGCCGCGACCCCGAGCCGGGTGAGGGCGCGCTCGTAAAGAACGTGCGTCCCGAATCACCCGCGTGGGATGTGGGTATCGAGCCGGGCATGCGCGTGCTCACGGTCAACGGCGAGCAGCTGACCGATATGATCGTGTGGCTCTGGGAGGCAGACGACGACACCGTCGAGCTGGAGGTATTCGACCCGCGCGACAACACCGTCAACCCCGTCGAGCTCGACCGTTTTCCCGGCGAGGACTGGGGTCTGGAGTTCGATGGCCCCATCTTCGACGGCATGCGTACCTGCGTCAATGCCTGCGTGTTCTGCTTTATGACGATGCTCCCCAAGGGCGGCCGCTCCACGCTCTATATTCGCGACGACGACTATCGCCTAAGCTTTTTACAGGGCAACTTCGTCACGCTCACGAACCTCACCGACAAAGATGTTCAAAACGTCATCCAACGCAACATGAGCCCCATGAACGTGTCGGTCCATGCCGTAAGCCCCGACGTCCGCCGCCGCATGATGGGCCGCAACGCCCAGCGCGGCATGGACGTACTCGAAGCCATCATGGCCGCCGGCATCGAGATTCACGCGCAGATCGTGTTGTGCCCCGGCATGAACGACGGCGAGGAGCTGGAAAAGACCCTGCGCTTTTGCGAGGAGCACGAGCAAATCACAAGCCTGGGCATCGTGCCGCTCGGCTTTACCAAGCACCAAAACCGCTTTAGCTGGTCATACAGCGACAAGCCCGAGCTAGCGCGCGAGACCATTGCCATGATCCGACCGTTCCAGGACCGCGCCTACGAGCGCTTTGGCCGCCACACCTTCCAGATGAGCGACGAGTTCTATCTGGACGCCGGCATCGATCCTCCCGAGGCGGACTTTTACGACGGTTACCCGCAGTACTACGACGGCATCGGCATGATCCGCTCGTATCTGGACGAGACCGACGACGTGCTGGCTACCGATGCCGAGCGACTGGCCCGCGTCCGCGAGGCCATCGCCGCCCGCAGCCAGCACCTGCTGTGCCTCTCCGGCGCCAGCGCGCGCGACACCGTGGCGCGCTTTGTGGAGTCGCCGCATGGTCTCGGCGGCACTGTCACGGCCATCAAGAACCGCTACTTTGGCGGCAACGTGGACGTGACCGGCCTCATCGTCGCGTGTGACATTCTGGAGCAGCTGCCACAAGACCTGTCGGGGGTTATGCTCTTTGTGCCTAAGCTCATGTTCAACGCTGACGGCATGACGCTTGACGAGTATCATCGTGACGATTTACTCGCAAGCCTTACCAGTCGCGGCGCCGAGGTTCATGTGGTGTCGACCATGCCGCATGAGCTGCTCGATACCCTGGAGCACATCCTTGGCATTGTGCCCGCGGACTCTAACACTTCCACTGACCCTACCCATTAAAGGAGAGCAGATGAAACCTATCGTCGCCGTCGTCGGACGCCCCAACGTGGGCAAGTCCACGCTCGTTAACCGCCTGGCCCAGACCTCGGACGCCATCGTCCACGAGTCCCGCGGCGTCACGCGCGACCGCTCGTACCATACCGCCGATTGGAACGGCCGCGAGTTCACCATCGTCGACACGGGCGGTATCGAGCCGCTCAAGAGCGACGACGTCTTTGCCACGTCCATCCGCGACCAGGCGCTCGCCGCCGCCGAGGAAGCCGCCGTCATCCTGTTTGTGGTCGACGGCCGCACCGGTGTCACCGAGGAGGACGAGTCTGTCGCCCGCATGCTCAAGCGCTGCGACAAGCCGGTCTTTCTGCTGGTGAACAAGCTCGACAACCCCGATCGCGAGAACGACAGCATCTGGGAGTTCTATTCGCTCGGCATCGGTGAGCCCACGCCGCTCTCGGCCCTGCATGGTCATGGCACGGGCGACCTGCTCGACGATATCGTGGCCCTGCTTCCCGAGGAAGAGGATGAAGTCGCCGACGAGTTCCCCGATGCGCTGAACGTGGCCATCATCGGCCGCCCCAATGCCGGTAAGTCCTCGCTGTTCAACCGCATCCTGGGCGCCGACCGCTCCATCGTGTCCAACATTGCCGGCACCACGCGCGATGCCATCGACACGGTCGTCGAGCGCAACGGCAAGCACTACCGCATGGTCGATACCGCGGGCATCCGCAAGAAGAGCACCGTGTACGAGAACATCGAGTACTACTCCATGGTCCGCGGTCTGCGCGCCATCGACCGCGCCGACGTGGCGCTGCTCGTCGTCGACGCCTCCGTGGGCGTCACCGAGCAGGACCAGAAGGTCATGGGCTTGGCCATCGAGCGCGGCTGCGCCATCGTGGTGCTGCTCAACAAGTGGGACCTGCTCGACGATGACCGCAAGCGCGAGGCCTGCATGGAGACCATCGACCGCCGTCTGGGCGTCATGGCTCCCTGGGCCCAGTACCTGCGCATCTCTGCCCTCACTGGCCGCAGCGTCGAGAAGATCTGGGCGATGGTCGACGCCGCCGAAAAGACGCGCTCGCAGAAGATCAGCACCTCGCGCCTCAACACGTTCCTCACCGACCTGCGCGAGTTCGGTCATACCGTGGTGGACGGCAAGCGCCGCCTGCGCATGCACTACGTGACCCAGACGGGCGTCAACCCGCCGACGTTCACGTTCTTCGTCAACCATAGCGACCTGGTCAACGACACCTACCAGCGCTATGTGGAAAACCGCATGCGCTCGACTTTCGATTTTTCCGGCACGCCCATTCGACTCTTCTTTAGGAAGAAGGAGCAAAAGGATGCATAATCCGATTCTGCTGACCGCCATCTGCGCCGTGGTCTCGTTCTTTATCGGAGCGATTCCGTTTGGCTTGATCCTGGGCCGCGTGTTTAACCACACCGATATTCGCAAGGCGGGTTCCGGCAACATCGGCACCACCAACGCCCTGCGCGTAGCCGGCCCCAAGGTGGCTGCGCTCACGCTGCTGCTCGACTGTCTTAAGGGCGCCATATGCGTCCTTATCGCCCGTCCGCTTATCGCGGGCGTGGGCTATGGCTTCCCTGTGAGCATCATGGCGCCTGGAGCCCCCGGCGACTGGATGCTCGGCGTCATTTGCCTGGCTGCGGTGTGGGGGCACATCTTCTCGCCCTACCTCAACTTCCATGGCGGCAAGGGTATCGCCGTGGGCTTGGGCGTCATCCTCGCCTGGTACTGGCCCATCGGACTTTCGCTGCTGGGCATGTTTATCGTGGCCGTCGCCATCACCAAGTTTGTGTCGGTGGGCTCGCTTGCCGCGGCCATCGGTCTTCCCATCGCCGTCTGCGCTGTCTTTCCGTACAGCAGCCTGGGACTTAAGTTTTGCATGGCGATGATCGGCATCACCGTGGTGTGGGCCCATCGCGCGAATATCCAAAAGCTCATGACTGGTAAGGAGTCCAAGCTCTCGTTTACCAAGCGCGTCACCGAGCCCGACGATAAGTAGGAGAGAGTCATGAATGTTGCGCTGATTGGCTCCGGCTCCTGGGGAACCGCCGTCGCCGGCCTTGCCGCCGCGCGAGCCGAGCGCGTGACCATGTGGGCCCATAGCGAGCAGACGGCCGCCGGCATTAACGGCGAGCATCGCAACCCCCGGTATCTGGTGGATTACGTGCTGCCGGAAAACGTCGTCGCCACGACGGATCTGGCCCAGGCGCTCGACGGCGTCGAGGCCATCATCTTTGCCGTGCCCTCCACGCACCTGCGCAGCGTATGCCATCAGGCGGCACCTTGTATCGCCACCGACACCCCGGTGCTCTGCCTCACCAAGGGCATTGAGCCCGAGTCTGGCCTGCTCATGAGCGAGGTCATTGCCAGCGAGATCGGCAACGAGCGGCGTGTGGCGGCCCTCTCGGGCCCCAACCATGCCGAGGAGATTTGCCGCGGTGGGCTCTCTGCCGCCGTCATCGCCAGCAAAGATCCGCAGGTAGGGGAGACCTTTAAGGACCTGCTCCTATCCACGGCCTTCCGCATCTACCTGTCGCAGGACATGACCGGCGTCGAGGTTTGCGGCGCCATGAAAAACGTCATCGCCATCGTGTGCGGCATTTCCGCCGGTTCTGGTGCGGGCGACAACACGCTTGCCCTTATCATGACGCGCGGCCTGGCCGAGATCAGCCGTCTGGTGCACGCCCGCGGCGGTCAAGCCATGACCTGCATGGGTCTTGCTGGCATGGGTGACCTCATTGCCACCTGCACCTCCGAGCATTCGCGCAACCGCACCTTTGGCTACGAGTTTGCCCACGGCGTCTCGCTCGACGAGTACCAGGCACGTACGCATATGGTGGTCGAGGGCGCCGTCGCGGCCCGCAGCGTCAGTGAGCTTGCCCGTTCACTGGGCGTAGACATTCCGCTCACCTTTGCCGTGGAGCAAACGCTCTACAACGGTGTTACGTTGGATAGGGCGCTCGAGATTCTTACCGACCGCGTACCCTCCCAAGAGTTCTACGGACTCACCGACTAGTGCAGAAAGGCTACTACCATGGGTTCCATTAAAATCGCTCCGTCCGTCCTCTCGGCCGACATGGCCAACCTCAAGGGCGAACTCGACAAGATCGCCGGTGCCGACTACGTGCACTTCGACGTAATGGACGGCCACTTTACCGGCAACCTCACCTTTGGCGTTGACATCCTCAAGGCCGTCAAGCGCTCCACCGACGTGCCGGTCGACGCGCACCTGATGGTGTCGAACCCCGACGAGACGGTCGATTGGTACGCCGACGCCGGTGCCGACATGATCACCGTGCACTACGAGGCTTCCACGCACCTGCACCGCACGCTCACCCATCTGCAGCAGCGCGGCGTCAAGGCCGGCGTGGTGCTCAACCCCGCCACCCCCGTGTGCGTGCTCGAGAGCATCATCGACGTCGTCGATATGGTGCTGCTCATGAGTGTGAACCCGGGCTTTGGCGGCCAGAGCTTTATCCCGGGCACGCTGCCTAAGCTGCACGAGCTTACGGCCATGTGTGAGCGTCACAGCGTGTCGCCCCTGATCGAGGTCGATGGCGGTATTTCTTCCAAGAACATCGCCGAGGTCGTCAAGGCCGGCGCCAACGTGCTCGTAGCCGGCTCCGCCGTTTTTAAGTCCGAAGATCCCGCCGCCGAGGTTGCGCTGCTGCAGAAGCTGGGCAATGAGGCCGCACAGGAGGCATAAACCCTTATGACCGCAGGTCAAAACCGCATACCCGTGAATCTTGACTATGCCGCCTCGACGCCCATGCGCGCCGAGGCGCTCCTTGCGCAGCGTGAGTACGATGATAGCGAGCTCGCCGGCGTCAACCCCAACTCGCTGCACTCACTTGGCCGCAAGGCCGCCGCACGCCTGGAAGTCGCCCGTCGCGAGATCGCCCGCAGCTTTGGCGCACGCGTTCGCCCGTCCGAGATCATCCTTACCAACGGCGGCACCGAGGCCAACCAGCTGGCGCTGCTCGGTCTTGCCGAGGGCGCTCGTCAGCGCGATCGCAAGCGTAACCGTGTGATCGTATCTGCCATCGAGCACGATTCGATTCTGGACAACCTGCCGCTGCTGCGCGCCGCCGGCTTTACCGTCGATCTGGTGCAACCCTGCCGTGCGGGCTACATTGAACCTGCCGCGCTCATCGAGCTGCTCGGCGACGACGTGGCGCTCGTAAGCATCATGGCCGCCAACAACGAGACCGGCGTGGTACAACCTATCCGCGAGCTTGCCTCGGCCGCGCATACCGCAGGCGCCCTGTTCCACACCGATGCCATCCAGGGCTACTTGCATATTCCGCTCGATGTCACCGAGCTGGGCGTCGACGCTATGACCGTTGCCGCGCACAAGATCGGCGGCCCCGTGGCTTCCGGCGCTCTCTACCTTAAGACCCGCACGCCACTGCGCCCCCGCATTTTTGGCGGTGGACAGGAAGCCGGACGTCGCGCGGGCACGCAGGACCTGCGTACACAGCTGGCTTTTGCCGCTGCCGCCCGCACGCTGGCGCCCCATGTGGCCCAGGAGCGTGCGACGCTGCAAACCCTTTCCGACAAGCTCTATGCCACGCTTACGGCCCATCCTCGCATTCACGCCACGATGGGCGACTACGCGCAGGCCGATCGTCTGCCGGGTATGGTTTCGATCTACATTGACGGCATGGACTCCGAGGAGCTCATCATCAAGCTCGACGCCGCCGGCTTTGAGGTATCGGCAGGCTCGGCATGCTCGAGCGGTAGTATGGACCCCAGCCACGTTATGAGCGCGATGGGCATCGGTCGCGAGCAGGCATTGGGAGCATTGCGCATTTCCTTTGATGACCGCGTAAATCCGAGCGATCTGGACGAGTTCGCCCAAACGCTGCTCTCGATCGTGGGTGCCGTATGATCGTCGCCGAGCTTGAGCGCGCGCTGCTGGCACGCTATCCCAAGACCAATGCCGAGAGTTGGGACCATGTAGGACTCTCCGTCGGCGACCCTGCCGCGGAGATTACCGGTGTTGCCTGCGCACTCGATGCGACCGAAGCCAATGTGCACCGCGCCCAGGAGGCCGGAGCCAACGTGCTGCTGACGCATCATCCCATCTATATCAAGGCGCCCGAGGCGTTTTGCCCGCCCGGCGCGACGCGCCCCCAATGCAGCGCGGCGCTCTACGAGGCAGCCCGTTGCGGCGTGAGCATTATCTCGCTCCACACCAACCTGGACCGCTCGCACGAGGCACGTATCTGCCTAAGTAGGCTTTTGGACGCCGCGCCCGCAAGCTCGTTGGAGCACGTGGACGACCCCGAGGCCTGCGGACTGGGCGCACTCGCGACCCTCCACGACCCCTGCAGCCTGCGCAACCTTGCCGCACGCGCCGCAGCGGCGTTTGGCAGCGACCCGCGCGTGTGGGGCGAGGCCGATCACCCGTGCCGCACCATCGCAATTTTGGGCGGTTCGCTGGGTGACTTTGGCGAGCTTGCCATCGCCGCCGGTGCGGATGTCATCGTGACGGGCGAGGCGGGCTACCACGTGGCACAGGACCTTGCCTTGCGCGGGCTGCCGGTGATCTTGCTCGGCCACGACCGCTCCGAGGAGCCGTTCGTTGATATATTGATGAACTCTGCAGTTGACGCCGGGGTCGACCCCCGTCATGCGATTAAAATACTGAACCCTTGCCAATGGTGGACTGTGACAAAAGGAGAGAACTTATGAGCGCCGGCGCTACGCTACTCAAGCTGCAACAGATCGATTTGGAGCTCGCCCGCAACAAGAGCGAACTTGCCAATATGCCGGAGCTCAAGGAGCTCGCTTCCAAGCGCAAGACCTACGTTAAGCTCAAGGCCGAAATGACCAAGCTCTACGCCCAACGCAAGGACCTGGATATTGAGCTCGACGATCTCAACACCACCGAGATCCAGACCAATAACGCCATCGAGGCCGCTAAGAAGCGCCACGTTGACGGCTCCGACTACCGCGAGGTACAGGACCTGGAAAACGAGCTCGCCACCCTGGCCAAGCGCCTGGACAAGATTGAGCACACCCGCAAGGATGTCGTTGTCGCCCACAAAGAGGCGCTCGACCGCGAGACCCGCGCGCAGGCCATCATCGCCAAGTTCGAGGAGGGCGTGAAGGCCGATACCAAGGCCGCCCGCGCCAAGGCTGCCGACCTGCAGGCTCAGATCGAAGCCGCCACTAAGGAGCGCACCGCTCTTGCCGCCACGCTGCCGGCCGACGTGCTCACCGACTACGAGCGTCTGCTCAAGCAGTTCCGCGGCTTGGCCGTCGAGACCATCCAGGGCAACATCCCCACGGTCTGCCACACCGCGCTGCAGGCATCGTCCATGAGCGACCTCAACCACGACGGTAGCGAGATTACGCACTGTCCGTACTGCCACCGCCTCCTGGTGCTCCCGAGCAAGGAAGCCTAGCGATGACGGCGGCATCCAACAATTCAATGCAACTTGAGGGAAAAACGATCCTGCTGGGCATTACCGGCGGGATCGCCGCCTATAAGTCGTGCAATATCGTGCGCCTGCTGCAAAAGCGCGGCGCGCACGTCAAGGTCGTCATGAGCGAGCATGCCACTGAGTTCGTGGAGCCGCTCACCTTCCGCGCGCTCACCAATGAGCCGGTCGCGGTTGGGCTATTCGACGACCCTTCTGACCCCATCCACCATATCTCGCTGGCGCAGGAGCCCGACTTGGTGGTCGTGGCGCCCGCGACGGCCAATATCATCGCCAAGATGGCCAACGGCATCGCCGATGACCTCATCTCCACAACGCTGCTTGCGACACCGCGGCCCGTCGTTATCGCGCCGGCCATGAACAATGGCATGTGGAAGGCGTCGGCCACGCAGGCCAATATGGCCACGCTGTGCGAGCGCGGCGTCCACGTGGTGGGACCCGGCAGTGGCTACCTTGCCTGCGGCGACGTGGACACGGGCCGCATGAGCGAACCCGAGGACATCGTCGAGGCCGTCTGCGAGGTGCTCAATCCCGTGCCGCAAGACCTGACGGGCAAGCGCATCGTCATCACCGCCGGCCCCACGCACGAGCCGATCGACCCGGTGCGATTCATTGGCAACCGTTCTTCGGGCAAGATGGGTATCGCCCTGGCGGGGGAGGCCGCACGTCGCGGTGCCGCCGTCACGCTCGTGCTGGGACCGACATCGCTCGACGTTCCCCACGGCGTGGAGTGCGTGCGCGTGCAGACCGCCGCTGAAATGCTGCAGGCGGCGTTAAACGCCTTCCAGACGGCCGACGCTGCCATTTGCGCTGCGGCCGTCGCCGACTACACCCCCGCGGCCCCTGCCAACCATAAGCTCAAAAAGGCCAACGAGCGCCTGGATCGAATCGAGCTCGTCGAGACCGTTGACATCTTGGCCGAACTTTCACGCCAAAAGGGCGATCGCCTCGTAATCGGCTTTGCAGCCGAGACTGATAACGTCGTCGAGTACGCCGAGCGCAAATTGACCCGCAAAGGCTGCGATGCCATTATTGCCAACGATGTCTCACGCGCCGATTCGGGCTTTGGAACCGACACCAACAAGGCTTGGATCGTGAGTATAGCGGGTACGCAAGAACTACCCGTACTAACAAAACCCCAGCTCGCAGATACAATTTTGGACTTGCTTCAAAATTTGTAAAAAAGTTCTTGCACAAGGACAAAGTTTCGGGTTAATATACTCCCTGTTGCGAGCGAGAGCAGAGCAACAAACAAAAGCTTCGGGACGTGGCGCAGCTTGGTAGCGCACTTGACTGGGGGTCAAGGGGTCGCTGGTTCGAATCCAGTCGTCCCGACCAGAAGTTTGCAGGTCAGGCACCTAGTGCCTGACCTTTTTTATCAGGAATCAACAAGGTAATCAAAAAAGAATCAACGGCTGTTTTTTAGCTAATAAGGACATGCCCATCTACCTGCGGTTTTGTAGAATCGTGATTTTAATGGATCCCCCCTCCACTTCTATTCCATATTTCGGAATCTATTGATTCCGCATACGCAAACTATTTCGTCTGTCTGGTCTACTTATGCGTAATCAATTTGCCTGCGCCAATCTACTGCGGCTACTTGCGCCGTGGACACAAACCGAAAGCCCCCAAAATCGGTGCAAGCCAGCCCGCGAATCGTGCGCCATCGGCAGATGGCCGCGGGCGCACAGATTGCATCCGTGTCCGATATCGGTATGACCGAGCAGGACCCTAAATAGGGTCCTTTTCAAGCCGACATCCCAATGGGACACCCCCAGACAGCAAACAGTCCCTCAAATCGCCTCTGAGGCTCCGAGACAGGGGATGGCTGATCGGTATCCGTATGTTTCGACCTGCCCTCACTCCACCGTATAGTTCGTCAGGAGCACCTCGAGCACGGGCCTATGCTTCCCGTTGACGATATAGACATGATTTGCGGAGCTGACGTGACAATCCGCCCAGAGCGACTCGATTAAACCATTGCTCCGGTAGTCGCTGCTGCCCCACGATGAGACCAAAAACTTGTGGCCGCTTTCCATGAGCGAATCGTGCAGCCTCGTTTCCTTCTCCTCGTCCCAGGAGTCGTAATAGGTGCTTGTGAGTCCGATGTAGGGCGGGTCGCAGTAGATGAACGAACCGTTCGGAGCCGCGGCTATCGCATCCTCATAGCGCATGGCCGCGAACTTCCAATCGCTTTTGGCGATTTTCCCCTGTACGTGTTCGAATTGGTCCACGATCTTCGTTATGTACGCATTGGAGAATCGGTCGTCCTTATGCCCGTATGGGACGTTGTAGCGGTGCTGGCGGTTGAACCTCATGAGTCCGTTGAAGTAAGACCGGTTGAGGAAGAGGAAATCATATGGGTCATGCGATTCGTTGAACCGGTCGCGGACCTCATAGTAGTAATCCCCCCCTCGATTTCAGGCGTGCGCCTTCGGATTCAAGGAACTTCCTACAGCCGGCGGCGGTGAGCTGTCCGTCCTGGATGGACCGATAGAAGTTGATGATATGGACGTTCGTGTCCGAGAACAGTGCCCGCCTCGGGGCGAGGTTGAAGCCGACGACGCCCGAGCCCATGAACGGCTCGACCCAGACCGTCCAGGCAGCGGATGGGGCGCACCGCGCGATCCACGGGACGTGCTTCGTCTTGATGCCCTGTGTCTTGATGGGCGGGACGTGGACCTTCTCGGCGCCCTTCATGTTTTCTGCACCTGCGGACTGAGCCATGGAATTGTCCTCTCAACGGAACTACGTCCCGAGACTTTCCCACGGTTCAGATAACCAAAGTTGACTAATGCCGCTGCGGCACGTTATGCCCTAATCTGTTTGGCCCATAGTAACTTCCTGCATGCAATATCAATCCCCATACGAAGGGAGTGTCGCCTATGCATGCAGCGGCAAATAACCTTCGGGGGGGGGGTATCTCCTAGAAATACCCGCCTCCGAGGACAGTCAATCATCGAGTACGTCCTGATCATCGCGGTGATCGGTCTGGTGATTGTGTTCGCGGGGCCCGGCGTGGTCGGGGCCATCCGCAACCAGTTCAACCTGGTGGGCAACACGGTGAACAGCGGGACGACAGGCGGCACCGAGGGAGGCGGCGCGTCCGGCGGGGCCGATTCCGCGACCGTCCAGGCGGCCATCGCCAAGGACGCGAAGGACTGGACGCTGGATGAGCAGGAGGCAGTCGCCAAAGACATCGCCGCCAAGGGAGAGGCCTCGCCTGCGTATTCCAAGGCCAAGGCGGTCATGGACGCAGGCACGATATTCTCTACCAAGCTGACGAACGGTCAGACGCTCGCGTACCGTATAGTTGGCATCAACCACGATGACCTTGCGGACGGCTCCGGCAAGGCCGGTTTGACGTTCGAGGCGACAAACGATGCCATGGGCAGACAGCGTATGAACGCCGAGCTTACCAACGCCGGCGGATGGGAGAAGTCGGAGCTCCGCGGCCGCCTCAGCTCCGGCGACCTCTGGGCGCTTTTGCCCTCCGAGCTCCAGTCCAAGGTGAAGTCCGTCACGAAGATGACCGATAACAAGGGCGGCGGCAGCGCCGGCACCCCCTCGGCCACGACCGACAAGGTCTTCCTGCTCTCGACGGCGGAAATCTATGGTGACCTCCAGTCCGATGGCAGCCAGTACGAGTACTACAAATCCAAGCGCGTGACGACGTCGAACCATTACGAGGCTTCATCGTCGAGCGAGTATCACTGGACTCGTTCTGTTGACCCGAACAAATCCACGAGCTTCTATTATGTCCTCGATAGCGGCACCTTGATCAGCTACTACGGCTCGGCGAACGCCTTCCACTTGTTTCCCGCTTTCTGTTTCTAGCCCGTCTAGTGAAAAGCCCGCGTAGCCTGTGCGGGCTTTTCTATTGGCTCTGTTAGACCATAATTGACATATAGGTGA